>PBBV01000013.1 GCA_002717835.1 Methanobacteriota archaeon | reverse complement strand
CCTCTCGGCGACGCGGAGCAGCTCCTCCTCCTTCTTGCGCTGCTTGGCGTCCATCTCCTCGAGCGCCAGCCTGCGGGCCTCCAGCTCGGCCTCCATGGCCTTGATCCGCTCGGCGGCCTCGGCCTCCGATGCCCTCCTGGCCTCTTCTTCAGCCTGTTTTCGCTTGGTCGCCGCAGCAGTCGCCGCCAAAGCCGCGGCAGCAGCTGCTTTTGCTTTAGCTTGGTCGGCAGCCTTTGCCTTCGCCTGCTCAAGCTTGATTTTTGTTGCTTCTTCCTCAGACCTTTGACGATCAGCGGCAAGTGCAGCCTCTGATATTGCAACGTCCACTTTGACAGATGATTCAGTTTGAGAAGATTCAACGGATTCCTTTGACTTGGCAGGTTCTAAGACACTTCCTCGGCGGTAATCAATAGTAGCCAGCCAGAGGAAATGAACTGCTCTCGCCACTTTGAATTTTAACATGAATTCGTATACCCCCTCGTCGAGATCATCTGGATCACGATCTTCTAATTTCAATCTAAACACTATTTTGTGATCATCCTGAGAGAGATCTTCATCAGTAATTTGCTCTACAACTGTGATATCGAATTGAGGTCCTGATACGGTTTTGATGTCATTTGCATTGATACCTTCGAGCGTAATAATTTCTGTGCTCAGTGCACTGCCTCCGGCTGACACCATTGGAGTTGCCTCTAGAACGAATGGGTCTTTTTTAGTGCCCTTTCCGGCGCGGAAAGGTGGTTCTGCTTTTGCAAGGGGGCCGGACTTGGAACGCCTACTCCAATCTATTAGAAGCCAAATGAGGAGTAGCCCTAAAATTGCTAGCTGAAGATACTCTTGCAGGCCGAATGTACCGGATTCTGAATAAGCAGACGGGGCATCTCTACCCAAGAGGAACATTATGTGGTAATGTGGGTGGAATTTCGAAGGGTAAACACCGGTGATTACGGCTGGTAAAATCCCCAAATATGAGTTAAAAATTAAAGATAGTATTAATCCAAAAAAAGAGAGTCTCATCAAATTTCTAAGCAGATTGCCCCTCTGGCCCATGTTAAGCCCCATAACAACGCGCTGCTTTAACTATACTACAGAAAAAAAAGGGGAATTGTCCATGTTTGAATTATATTTACGGCCTATTGGTGCTCGTGCCGGGATTTGAACCCGGGTCGACGGATCGAGAGTCCGTCATGATGGACCGAACTACACTACACGAGCAAGCAAACCGTTCGGCAGGCCAGAAGTTTATGAAAAGCACCCTGATAAATTGTAATTATCACTTTCACTTTCACTTAGACCACTCATTCGGCCATTCATATGCTGAAAGTGATTGTTATGATTCATGAAAGAGATAGAAGGTAGAAACGAAGGTGCATTTACAATTGTCCCATTCTCGTCACTAAACCCATCGGGAATGGAACGGAGGAGATCGGAATCATGGTTGGTTCATGACGATGGTTTCGTGGGTGTTAAGAGAAGTTTTGTACCCGTAAGAGGCAGAGTAGAATTTTCGACGAGTGCCGTTCGAGGGCTTGTACGAAGAGCAAGGTTGGCTAACTCTGCAAAGGGGGTCGCCTGAATTGTCTCGAACCAAGAGGCTAAGAGCTGAGATAGAATGTCTATTGAGGCTGGGTCCTGCGAATACTGTGGAGATATTCGATCATCTGAATGATCGTTTCAAATGGGGTGCTACCATGAATCAAGTGGGTAACATACTTGCAAAAGACAACAGATTCTCCAAGATGGGGCATAAGAGAGGGGAGTTTAGAGGAAGCGTGTATACTGTCTGTGTGTGGGGTCTTGCTGAACTTGGCATGGTAACCACTGCTTAATCGCCATAATCATACATCTCGTCCTCGAGGCCACATCATGGCCGATGGAATGGGAGCTTACTCGGACCTGTTCAGAGTTGGGAACTCGATTACAGGATTGGTCGGCGTCGGAGTAGGTGCCCTGGTCGTGAATGGGATGGAAATTTCTCAGAATCAAGGGGTAACCATAGCATCATTTGGGCTGTCTGTCATGTGCTTTATGTTTGGTTGGAATGCCTACAACGACATAACAGATATTGAAACAGATAAGTCGAACAAGCCAGGAAGGCCCCTCCCATCCGGACGTCTCAGTCTGGACGAGGCAACCATTGCGATGAGAGTATCCTTGTTTCTATCAGTACTGTTGCTCCTAATCGGAGTGGTAAACCTGTCTGATTCAGTAATCGGTGAGGAAGCGATTGTTAGTATCGGGATATGGCTGTTAGCAATTTTCCTCTTAGTGTCATACGAAGGAGTCAGAGGGAGTAATGGATTGAAACACAGAGGTTTTGCTGGGAATCTCGCGATAGCAGCGGCCATTGGAATGGATGTCCTTTTCGGGGCTTCAGCTGTCTCAGGTACTACAGACCCTAGGGTGATTTCTTTGGCGATAATTGCGATTTTCTACAGTCTCGCTAGAGAGCTCATCAAAGACATAGAGGACATGGATGGCGATATCGATCGTAATACCATCCCCAGAAGTATTGGCGTGGACAACGCCCGATCGATTGCTTGGATTTTCACTATGGCGGCTTTGATTTCCCTATTCTTACCCTTCATTATGGAGGTGTTTCCAAAAGAACACGCGATTTTAGTTGCTCCGGGCGGCCTTCTTTTGATGTTGGTAAAATCGAAGCTCTTTCTTGGGGAAGACCATGTCGCACAGAGGCTTATCAAGAGGTCCCTTCAGATCTCAATGATTGGAGTGATAGCCAGCGCAGTTATAACAGGCTAGACCAAATCTCTGTAGGTAGTCCACGCGGGCTCATTGCAGAGCATTGTTAGGATTGACATCTGAGCCCACATTCTATTTTCCGCTTGGTCAAAAACAGCGCTGTTAGGGGAGTCGATGACTTGGTCGGTCACCTCGTCTCCTCTATGTGCGGGGAGGCAGTGCAGAAACATGTAATCCGGTCTAGCGTTGGACACGAGGAAGTCATTCACCTGGAAACCTTGGAATGCATCGGTTTTTTGATCCAGATGCTCTTCTCCCATCGACACAAACACATCCGTGTAAACCACACCTGCGTTTGTGACGGCTTCAAAGGGATCATTTGTTCCCAATATCTTGGAGCCGTTTTCGGTTGCAATGAGGCGAGCTTTGTCTAAAACCTCCGAGTTCGGTTCGAATCCTTTCGGAGTAGCATAAAAAATGTCAAACCCGCACATTGCAGCTGCTAGCATCAAATCATGGAGGACATTGTTGCCATCCCCTACCCAAGCTATGTGTCCTTGATCTTGTTTCCTTTTTTCTAAAATAGTCATCATATCTGCTGCAGCCTGACAGGGATGATGTAAGTTACTCAGCGCATTGATGACTGGAACGGTAGCATGCTCCGCTAATTCCGAGACCGATTCGTGCCCGAAACACCTGTATGTAATTCCATCCAAATATCTCGACAGGACTGCTGCAGTATCAGAAACTGATTCTGAAGATCCTAACTGAATATCGTTCTTAGAAAGTGTCAGAGGTTGTCCTCCGAGTCGAGTAATTCCAACTTCGAACGATACTCTTGTTCTGGTTGAGGGTTTTTCATAGATTGATCCAATTGCCATTCCATCTAGAGGTTTGAAATCACGTTGCGCTTCTTCGTCCATCTTGTAGGATATCGCCCAATTGATTACGTCTGAGAAACAATCGGTGAAATCATCAATTGAGAGCAGATTTCTTGGGTAATCAACCGATTTCATGTTCTATATCTCCTGCAAAGCCGTCCCTTGCATCTGACATCCCTCCGAATACATTCTGAGCGAAGGATAACACATCTGCGAGACCCTCTTCGCTTTCACTAGAAAGAGGTACTAAACCTGGGACGATGGAAGCATGTTGCATCATTCTTAGCTGTCCTATCGCAAATTCAGAGCGTTGCCCCGTAGTGGCAGCGTCCATTCTTTGAGAGGTCGATTCTTCATACAGGGCAGCCTCGAGAACATCGAGATTTCGCCCCCACTCCATTATTCGCTCGAGTACTTCAGGCTCGAGTAAGTCGGATTTTGACAAGAAGTTAGCCGTGGGCAGTCCCAGCCTGAAGTGGACAATCGAAGAGAGAAGCATCTGAGAAACGAATCCACTGGGTGTTTGGGAGAGCATCGGATCAAAAAGGAACACTAGGCACGCCATACCTTGACCTAGAACTTGTACCAAATGGCTCGATGCTTCTCTGAATGCAAAAAGTTCGACTTGACCCGGGGTGTCGACAATCAGGATATCTCCCGATATGCCCTCTATCTCCTCAAACACGTCCTCAGCCTGAGCAGCTACTAAGTCTGCAGCTAATATTTGAGCACCGTTAGGACCCAAATCATACTCATCCATCACGTCAGAGAGCGAAACCAAGTCCCTAACATCAAATTCTGGATCATAGTGTACTCTTTCAGCACCAGGATCAAGATTAATCGCAAGGACGTCAACCTCCAAAAATCTCGCCCATCTTTGAAATGCTGTGACAAGGGAGCTTTTTCCTGCTCCGGCAGTACCGACAACGAATACTACTGGAGGCGTGGTGCCATCTTGGGTGCTCACAGGGATGCGGCGCCCGTCGAGCACTTCAACATCACTCCGTAAATCATGATCGACAGTCCGAAGGTTCATCGCCGACCTGTCGGCAGTAAGTAACAGGTGTACGTTCCTATGGAGGACGATTCCGAGTTTGGGATTACTCAAAAAGAGGCTGTTGTGACGCCCCTGTCAGACTCGCTACCAACAGATGGTGATGCTGTCATATGTCGGATACATGAAATCGAACGCACAGTGATAGATGCAAAAGGGGTAATCGAATCCAGAGATGTGGATGGAAGCGTAGAAATATTGAATTCCAGTTCTGTGGATCGCATATGGGGAGTCTCTCTAAGTCTGGATGGAACCGAACATACCTCCTTGGACGGAGAAGTAATAAAGTTGAGAGAGATACAACCAGAATCTTCGCACCTCACTCGTTACACGGCTAATCCAGAACCTATACTATCAATTCGAGAAATTATAGATAGCGAACCTGTTCGTGATGATTATCCGTCTGTTTCTCTACCATACACGAACGATCCTCATCCAGTTAAAGCGAGGATTGAGGTCGAGAATGTTGGTTCTGAATCCATTATCGACATTGAAATTGTACGGTCCATTCCTCCTGAATGGGAGTTTCCCTCCGATTTAGGTTATTCAATATCGGAGGACACTCTCACTTGGAAAATTCCGAGGCTTGATGTCAATGAGGTGAAAAGTCTCGATTTAGAGCCTACAATCAATATCAGCTCCACCAGCATAATTGGATCAGGCGAAATATCTGCGACATACAAAAGTCCTGGTCTACTATCACCACTTACACCAACATCGCTCCGAGCATCGACTCGTCACGTCTCATACGTAACAGCCACTGAAGGTGAGAGACCGGGAGAATGGGGTTGCGTATGCTCTTTTGAAAACGCATCTAGCTTCTCACTCACAATGGAGTCAGCGTCGATGGAGGTTGTAGGGCGGGAAGAGCCTCTTCTTTCTGTGAGTGGTATGAGGGAAATTGTCAGGCCGATGGCGAAATGGGAATCTCAATCAGTCCCATATGTCTCCAATGAACGCCCACGATTCACTCAGAGAATACAATCCTCCGTCGCTCCTGCCATAGATATTGGTTCGACCGGCTCAGTGATCCTTAGATCGAAATCCCTCCCTATAGTCGATGCCAGGGTGGAAAAGGGATATGCGAGATCTCGCATTCGGTCGTATACCGAAGATACTGTTCAAACGAAGATGAAAGTAGAGAATGTCGGTAGTGCAACCATAAATCTACTAAGAATGGTTGATGACCTACCGCCGATTTTTGAGAAAGTCGAACTTTCAGATATCTCTGTCGAGATAGGACCAAGGTTGGTAGAAATAGAGAATATGAGGCTCGATATTGTAGAAGGTCGGTCCCTTACTGTCGAAGAGGTTTCTGGTCACGGACATACGATACAGCTCCTCATTGGGACAACCTCGCCCATCGCACTTCAACCAGGTGAAATACTGACGATCAGATACCCAGCTGTAGCTTCTGATCCAGCTGCAACAGGGGTGCCAATTGGCTCTCCTTGTCGTGCCGATCTTTCCTCAGAACGTCACGGGCCAGTGATTACTAGGGAGTGCGCTAAAATTCCAGCCATCAGCGTAGTTACCCAAAGAAGAGAGGTCAGAACAGGGAAGTCCATATTCCCGGGTCCTGAACTCGGACAACATGAAATTCGTCTTTTATTCACAAATAAATCCGATACACCACTTGAAGATGTTACGATATTGGATTCAATAGCCTTGGAGTTCGAGATGTTATCGAGCGAGGTATCGGCGACAACTGGAAGAACAATCGAAGTTAGTCATACTTCTTCGAAAAATGATCGGTCGGAAATTCACCGATGGGGTGTCGGAAGAGTAGAATGCGGAGAGAGTGTTGAGGTCGTGGCCCTCATTGAGTCAGAGGATTTGTCTGCAGATCCAGAAGCAGAAGGTTCGATGGGAGCAGAATTTGGGGAAGAGGCAGAAGTAGAGCCAAATCTTCCAAAGTGGTTCGGAGAGGATGGGGAGTGGATTCACGGTATTGGAGAGAATCTGGAGGCGCCAGTACCTGTTTGCGCGGTTTGTGGGGGAGATATCCCTCCAGGCGGACTGATATGTGCCAACTGCGCGGCGACATCAGCACACGAAACAGTAGCCTCTGAAGAGGAGGAGTGACCGAAGCGTTCATTCTGATGGCAGGAGAGTAAGTAGCATGGCACAGTCTAGCGCGAGTGACGCGCAAGCACAGGCATTGTCTGGAATGATGATGCCAATGCTTGTTTTACTTGGATTGATGGTGATTTTGAGCATCAATGAAGGAATCAGAGTTGGCCTTGCTGACGCGGCAGGAGCAGTCATAGAACCCGTACTGCCATATGATGGAGAATATTTCGTTTTGACTGTATTTCTCGTGGGCACTACAATGATGGTAATCAATACAGCAATAAGAGGATTTTTTATGGATCCAATTATTCAACTACATTTGTCGCACAGAAGCAAGGAAATACGCAAGCAGCTGATGGATGCGAGACAATCGAGGGATACCGCCAGAATAGAGAAGATGAACCGTCTCCAAATGGAAATGACTCCTGAAAGTGCCAAGATGACGTCCATGACAATGCGTCCGATGATGTACACGATAGTATTCGTAATAGGCATATTCACATGGATTGGATACTCTGTTGAAGGTTTCAGAGTCACGTACGTCAGCCTTCCGTGGAATCCTACGTGGGGGCTTGAAGACAGAGTGATGTGGATTTTTCCAGCTTGGGTTGCTATTTACATAAGCTTGAGTGCCCCTTTCGGACGCATCATAGACCGCCACATCAAAATCTTCAGACTTGCCAGACACAAACTTGTCCTCGGAGGCACCACAATACCAGAACCACTCTTGCACTTACTAGAAGACAAGCGCCCGGCAGAAGGCAGATCCAGAGCGCAGCGCCCAGCTTCTAAGGGGCGCAACACGAGAAGGGCAGGAGCCTCAAAAGGAAATAACAAACAGACTGCCTCTCGCCCATCAATAGATAGCTGCCCTTCTTGTGGCAACTCGGGGGCTCAAAAGACCTCTAGGGGGTCCTTGCGCTGCCGCGTTTGCCTAGAGGAGTGGAGATAGGTGCTCCAAGTAACGATAAGCGGCCCCCCCGGGAGTGGAACAAGTACCCTCGTAGATGGAATAAGAAAAAATCGTAAATGGTCTAGTCTGAATGGTGGAGAAGTATTCAGAGGGCAGGCAGAGGAAAGAGACCTTACTGTGGAAGAGTTTAGCGAATTGTGCCGAGAGAACCTTGATGTCGATAGGATGCTTGATGAACAATTAAAATTGAAGATTGCCGACGCTAGCGGCCCCGACATTATAGAAAGTAGATTAGCGGCATGGTGGGCTATGGAAATAAAACCCGACGTGCCAAGAATACACATTTCCACATCCATAGAAGAGCGAGCTAGGAGATTAATGAAGAGGGACGGCGGCACTTACAAAGAAAATTTTCAACGTGCAGTCAATAGACACCGAGACGATAAACACCGGTATCAATCCCTGTATGGAATAGATCTTGACGACATGACGCCCTATACACATGTAATCGAAGCGGATGATAAAGGCGAATCTGATGTTCTAAATATGGTGCTGGAAATATTGGAGGGATAGTTTGACTTCACGAATTGTATTAGAAGATTCTCCGGTCATAAGTAGCCGGCATGGGAAAGATCCCTCGGATAGGGGGTTGACAGAGTTGATTGGGGCAGGAGTGATACTAGTCGACAAGCCACCTGGGCCAAGCAGCCATCAACTAGCATCATGGGCAAGGGAAATTCTTGGGTTGAAGAGGCTTGGTCATGGTGGTACGCTCGATCCTTTCGCAACAGGGGCATTGACGCTATTACTTGGAAAGGCGACTAGATTGACCGATGTGGTTCTGTCCGGTGACAAAACATACATCGCAGTTCTGAAAATAGATTCATCAATTTCTTCCGAACTGGTAAAAGAGGTAATAGAGAGATTCGCAGGTGAGATATACAACGTTCCTCCACTTGAGTCTGCTGTCAAAATAAGGGTTAGAACAAGAACCATAAATGAAATCAAACTTCTGGATAGTGATCAGGATAACGGATTCCACACAGTCAGGGTCTCGTGCCAGGCAGGGACCTACATACGTACTCTTGCACGTGACATAGGACTCATCCTTGGTACCCCCTGTATTTTGTCTGAGCTTCATAGACACTCCACCGGCATTTTTGAACAGTCTCAACTGTGCACGATGCAACAACTCGCAGACGCTGCAATGCTAGCTCAGGAAGGTGACGAAGAAGCCCTTTGCAAATTGATAGCGCCAGTGGAGAGGATACTAGGATCAATTCCCGGGGTTTGGATAAGAGACTCTGCTATCGCTTCTGTCTGTCACGGGGCACCACTCGCAGTTCCAGGGGTAGTTAGTTTGGATAGCGGTGTTTCTGCCGGGGATAAAACTGTAATCTGGAGTTCCAAGGGCGAGGCCGTCGCAATCGGCGAGATGATTGTCGATTCTTCAGATGTCCGAGACATGGCAGAAGGGGAAATCGTGAAACCAAAAACAGTCCTGATGGACAAGGACAATTATCCTGGTGCTTGGTCTGGACGTTAGGAATCAATTGAGATCATGTTCTTCATAGACCCACTCGGGAGTCTCTAGTCGGATCAGTAGGGTGGTTGAAGACATCAATCAAACCTCGGGACCAGAACCCATCACACGGCTCATATAAGCATTATCCGGTTTGAGAACATTATCGGCCCCGCCTCAGCGATAGGGTTTTCTCACTCTATTTGGCCCGAGATATAACGCTACTCCGCAAAAGACAGAAAATAGAATTATCAAAATTGCCATGGTTGTATTGTTGCTTGATAGGATCGTGTCGAAAATTCCTGATTCCTCATCCGGCCCTTCGACGGTTGCTACGATTCCATACTCAAGTTGAGAGGAGGAGTCTATTACTTGATTCTTCGAATCTATCTCTACGAATATTGTGAATTCCCCCGGTTCCGTTGGCGAAGGGACCGCACATGTCACCTGGGCAGGAGAATTAGGCTGTATAATTGGTATTCTTACCGTCTGAAAGAGGATGCCTTCCACATGACAGTACACATCAATATCAAACGCAGTGCCCTCGCCTTGATTCCATACAGTTGTTGACAAATCGAACAACGTTCCCGGCGATAATTCTTGACTTAAATCGTCGTTTAAGGAAGTCACCTCATCTATCATCAAAAGAGGCAGGGCTCGGACGATTACGTCTATTTCGGTAGTAACGAAGACATTTCCGTCGCCTACGGTTATTATGAGCAGGCTGGAACCAGGAAAGACGGGTGTGAGGACGAGATGACTGTCGTATATATCCGCCCATGAGCGCGAAGTTGTTATCGTTAGTTCATTAGAATCCGGATCCGTTATCATCAATGGTATTCTCAATGTTTCACCGAGTTCGACTGTAATTGTGGAGGGGAGTCCATGGATGGAGGGAGGATCAGGAACGGGTTCTATTTCAACCAAGAAGGAGCCGACCCAATAATTGTCTGCGGAATCTGTGACTGTGATATCTACCATCGAAGCACCACTGGAATCCTGCAGGGGCTGAATTTGTAGATCTCCCCCGGCGGCCTCCAACTCCAATAGTCCTTCAATTCTTGAGGTGGCAATTATATCAAGTTGGGAATAAGGATCCCTATCGTCAAAACAAGCGCTGAGAATGGGAATCGATACCCCGCCCTCATCTTCAACTAAATATTGGTCCAAAGGCGTTAGGCAAACAGGAGAGGTGTCGATATCTACCGTATAACCTCCAGATATAGACATCGATTGGATTGTCATGGTTGCAGATTCTTCCTCGCCAGAGGAAGACCATTGAAACCTCGCACCTATGCCTATCAGCAAATCCTGCCCCACAGAAGGTAAAATTTCACCGACAGGCACCTCATATGAAAAAGTGCCACTTTGGATGGGGGCCTCAAAGGCCAAACTATTCCCAATCGCAAAGCGAATATGACTGGACTCAGGCACTAGTCCAGACAAATTGCCATCGACAATGCCTGTTACATGGAGGGTTGGGTCGTTTATGTCGACTCTCAACCCACTTACGCATCCGTCTCTAATCACTAACATGATGTCGAGAGAATCGGTCTGAGGAAGCAGGGTTCCTTCTGACCAAGTTATCCACTCGTTGCCGAGAGTTCGAATAGCAAGAGTTGCATCCAATCCAGAGTTCGAAATTACGTGGATGCGCCCTAAAGATTGTCCTAAGGGAGGCGATATCGACATGATCGCCCATTCGCCCGGTGCGTTTCCTGATGGTTGTAGCCCGCATGGTGATATCTCGAGGCCTGCAATATCTCCACTATTTACGTCGAAATCAATAATCGGGTAAGATGGGGCGGTCAAGGTAGCAACAGCCTTCGCATTCTCAAATCCATACCACGGTTGTAGATAAGAAACCGATAATGCTACCGAATCGACCCGTATTTCTGAATCGTCCGGGGCGCCGTCAGAAACATAATCTAATTTTACAGATGTGGAAGATAGTTTTGCCCAATCCCAATCGCTGCCATTGCCAATATCGTAGTTCAGAGGGATTGTGAAGCGGTCGATGGGTCCAGTGGTCCTTGCGATAGTCGAGACCAGTGTAACTGATGACCCATCATCAACGACAATCATGACTTCGTCGGATGGCATCGCATCGGGTATGGATATGTGCAGTCTCAGCTCTACATCGATTATCTCTCGACTTTCGAGTCCCTGGAAATCAAATCCTGAGACAATAATATCAGGGCCCTTTGACCATGAATAAGCGCCATCTGGTGCCCCGGTTGCAAGGGTAGCCCCGGTTTCAGAATCAGTGGCATAAGACAATTGATATTGGTAGTTTTCTGGCCTATCATGATCAAATTTCAGCACTCCAGATTCGATGCTTACGCCGGTATATTGTGCTGCATCTCCTGCAAATCCAGATGTTGCACTCATTACCCATACGTTTTCATCAAATGGATCGGAGAAGAGGTCTTCTTTCGTGGAGGATATTGGGGTGTCAGCTAACACTGCAGGTAATAGAATCAAAGTTGTAAGAACCACTGCCGCCTGTGTGCGCATCAATGTGTAATTACCAAGTTTCGCGTTTGAAACCGTTGGTTGTTCGTATGCAGTATTTGCAAAAGGAGGGGATTATGCCACTAACTGGTATTAGTCGTATTCACATAGCTGTCTACCAAATCCAATTAGGCTGTGAATTCATCAAGTAGGGTTGAAAATGATGATTTTATGATATTTTCATGTCTCAGTTTTGAATGTAGTAAATTTTCAGGAGTGTGAACTAGAAGTCATCGTCCGCCACTTTCAACTGCAAGGACTTGTTGAACCGCAACATGCGTGTCCTACTGATTGGTGCGTCTGGTTTCATCGGTCAGAGTATTTTGAATCATCTTCCGGAGGGGGTTGATCTCACTGGAACGTATCACAAAAATGAGTTTTCATCAAAGGGCGTCACTATTCGACAGTTGGATTACCTGGACCCTACTTTGAACTGGATGGATTTGGTAGAATCGTATGATAACATTGTTATCGCCGCACGGGCAAACGCCACGGACAAAGTCACCAGAGACGCTGTTTCACAGCGGACGAACACCGCATTCACACGTTTGTTTGAAGCCCTAGAATCATGTCAAAAAAGACCGTTTCTTGTTGCCATTAACGGGAGTTTGAGCTATGGTGAGAATGCGGAGGATTTGGTAGGCCCTGCATCAGAAATTAATCCCACTGGCTTTGCTCGTTCCTACGCCATAGGAGAAGCACCGTTCCGAAAGGGGCTGGATGAGGGAAGACACATGGCTATTGTTCGTGCGCCCTGGGTAATCGGATCAGATTCTTGGTTCCCAATATTGTACCTTGAAGGATCAACGGTGCCGCTTATCGGTGATGGTAAACAGTGGATGTCATTCGTAGATGTTAATACTCTATCAAAGTGCATCTGGAGTATCCTAAAATCTAAACAATCTGGCGTTATTCATCCCCCTTTGACCTATCGCTGCCGACAAGGGGAATTTGCAACTCTTGTAGGTCAAACTTGGAAGAGGAAAATCAAGCGTTATGGTTTTTTCCGCCTTAGATCTATGGAACCTCAACTAAGAGAGTCAATTTCTGTTTCGATTCGACTTGATGACGGACTTGGAAATAATGCTGAATCTGAAGATTCGAAGGTGAAAATGATAACATTGCTACAGCGAATCTATTCTGATTTATCGTAAACGTAGAGGCTGTATTCCCCAAGATTCCAGAATGGCGTGTATTGCAACAACGAATCAATTCGGTATAGTAGGCTACTACGTAGACTTCCATGAGGGGCCCAGTGGGCGCGATACCAAGCAGGATGCGTTATACAATAGCCAATCCGACGACGTTTATTGAAGTGAGAATGAAAAGCACTGTGCACCTGTCTGGCAGAATAGCAACGAGAGGGGAGGAATCGGGTGGGTGAATAGCCACCCCAAATACTACGCAACCTTGCAACGGCTTTTTTTGGCCTTAGGGTAATTATATTCCAAAAAATGTCAAATGCATACCACTTATTTACGAAGGTTGCGACAATTTTGCCGCCTGGTTTTACCACATCGGACAGCGCCTTGACCGCATTCCCCAGATTGGCCGATGTATTCAACGCTCCGAAGAACACATAGATGGTATCAATTGAATTAGGTTGAATGTGTTCCAGACAGTTTTCAGGGCCTCCGAGAAAGGGTTTCATGGTGGGCGTATCCTTCGCTTTCTCAGAGACGATATTGTGAAATTCAGGAGTAATGTCTAGTCCATTGACGCATTTGACTCCTGCTTGTTCTGAAAACCACACCATGTCGAGGCCTGGCCCGTATCCAATCTCCAGAAGGTGCTCAACTGAGCAGCCCATGACGACTTCTCGAAAACGATTGCGTAGGGTAACCAACACATGATTGTCTTTGGCACGTGTTTCGAAACTTGCAGCTTCTTCGCCGTAGTAATCAGCAACTATGCGATGATATCCTTCATCGTTCATTTCATCGCCTCAAGCGTTTGGAGATACTCTAGTTCGATGCGCTTCTTATGGGAATGTTCGTGACCTCTGCAGATGGATTTTGTGTAAATTGCCTCGTTTGAGATGGATGTTTTTTTCAGGGTTCGAATTCGACGTGTTGCCTCCCATGACTCAATAATGGAACCTAATACAAAGAAGTTCATGATACGCCACCACCAAGGATAATCGCGAATTGTTCCAACGTCAAGGGCATCTTTGGGAGTTGCATTCGGAAGGAATTCGTTCACCCAGAGATTTGACTGGCGTAGTGCGGTTAGTCCACCGGTATCCTTGATTGGGATCATTTGCATCATTTCTCTAGCGCTGTAGAGGCTTTCAGAGAATTCCAGTTCATCCTCCGACATGACCATATTCGGGCACAAAAGACGTCCTTTTGGATGCTTATGAGAGAGATAGATTGCCAGAGCTCTGATACGCCAAACCCATCCAGGTGTTGTGATGATCAATACATCTACATCGCCTTCTTCCTCACTCATACCAGCAGCAACTGAGCCTGTAATGGATAAGCCGGTTACATGGGGGCATGAACACAGTATGGATAGGACGTATTCAGTATCCTCGAGGTGTCGTTTGGCTTGTTCTTGCAATTGGGCAAAATTGTGATTGTACGAATATCGGTCTGATAAAACGAGATTTTCTTCCAGTCTGAGATGAGTGGTTCGCTCAATCTCCTTCTCTAAATCAGAAACAGTACAGTTAATTCTCATATTGCGCATCAAATCATCGATATTCATGTGATGGTTGAAAATGCTCGACCAAGCGAGCACCTCATCAATCCCAGCACAAAGGTCTCTTTCAGAATGGGAGGCCATCAATAACATACTTTCCTCTCAGATTCGGTTTAATAATTGACAGCATGGTTGTTTTGGGGGAGAAGCGGTAAAGAGGTGACTCAAAGTGGTATAATGCAGATGGGTGCTAAACGTAGCCTCGGCCATCGTATGACACTCGAAGCAATGCCGATTCTGATGATCATAGGGGCCATCGTCTCTCTAGGAGGTGGTTTTGGTTTTCCACCGGTATTCTTGATGATTATTGTAATGCTCATTTTGACAATCTGGCTGCAGTCTATGCATGCCATGCGAATAGAAAAGGAGGATTTACGATTTCTCCTCATTCCTGCGGCAATATTCGCATTGGGAGGCCTCACGAAATTTCATCTTATACCTGCATTTCATGATCAGGCATATCACTTGCAAATTTCTAACAGAATTCTAGATAGATGGATTTGGCTGCCCACGCATCAGGGAATGAGTTACTCTTTCCGGCCCGAGATTGTTTCAGGGATAGCCGCGGTTGAAATGTGGTTGACGGGGAGTATTACGACAGTTATCATTGTGCCAACGTTACTTTTGATTTCCACAGCATGGTCTATTCAACACTTGAGCGAACATCTCAGCAGCCGGAGAATTGGCGTAGTGGCTGGTTTGGCATTTTGCATTCTCCCTGTCACAGTCATGTTTGGAAGAACAATGTTGTTGGACACCGCCTTAGCAGGTATGGTTGTCAGCGTATTCCATCACCTTGAGCTCAGCAAAAGCAAGCCATCAAAGAAACATTTTTTCCTCGGCATGCTGCTTGTAATTGTTGGTATGACAAAATATCCCTATCTCTATCTTGGGCCATGGATTGCAGTACTGTATCTACTCGCTCGGCGATTCGAGATGGCTAAACTTTTGCTAGGCGGTTACACCGTTGTATTGATGATTTTTATGATAAAAAACATCATTCACACAGGAGCGCCTTTCGGTCCACTGCAATCCCAAATCTCAGGAACGATGGCAAGTTTTGATGCAGTTGCGACGGGATCATCCGTGTACACTTTTGATGTGTTCCTTGACGATTTCATAAATCAGTGGAACAGTGTTCTGCTTTGCTTTGCTTTACTTGGAACCGTTCTTCTGATTAAAATCAAGAATAATGAATTTACTTGGATGTGGATAGCACTCCTACCTGCGATTGTTCTGCACGGTTATATTCTCGACTTTGGTTGGGAGAGATATTCAACACCTTGGTTTGCCCTTCTATGCGTAGCAATTCCAGGTGCACTGGTGCATGTTGAGAATGTATTTGGCGAGCGCATTAAGAATTCAAAAATTCCCGTTATGATTACAGTGGTCCTCATGTTGACAACGATTCAGCCCGTAATTGAATCGGTTAAGGACATGCGTCAATATTCCGAAAATCTCTACACAACCCGTGATTCATTATCCGATATTTATGCCGAGGCAGGTATGACTCTCCCTGATGATTCTGTGATAATCACGGGTCTTGACATCACAATGGGGCTCCATGCACAAACCCCGGCATATAGGTATGAAGATCCGGACTTTCCAATGCTTCAAGCAATTGCTAAATTCAACGCAACTCACGCCTTTACCCATAATAAAAATTACAGATACGATATCGATGTTAATGCGACCTTCCTCTTCGGCTCACCCATAGATCCAGTACAGTCTTTCGAATCAAACGGGTTCAAGGGGTGGTTGTGGAAGGTCAACCAATCTCGTCTTGTTGAGTCGGATTCATTGCAAAACACAACACTTAGCCTTTCAGGAGGAGGGGTGCATAGTGGAGATTTTATTTGGCTAAAGCCTAATTCGAATGTGGATTTACCTGAAGGAACTTCGATCAGGGCCATCTATGAGACGAATAATAGCCTTGATCTCTCCGTGCTTTTTGACGTACTTTCCAAAGATAGACGGGCCCTTTTGTGCGATGATGTCATATCTTGCTCGGAGCATAACAGGGAGGATCACATTGAGAATACTTGGGGAGCATGGTTGACAAACCATAATTGAAGATGGGATAATCAGTCGTCCTGTGGTAATTTTCCATTTACAATTTGGTCATAGTCGTCTCAAAGAAAGCATTTTTTGATGGCAATCAAGGCTACCATGACGATACGTCTCATGTGCATCCAGAATGCCTGGTCGTCATAATCAGCTGTGATGAGAGCGTGTAAATCTGCGGAAGAGATGAAATACGGAGTTTGCAAGCCGATAGTACACGGCTGTGGTAGTGTAGCGGTTAGCACGGTGGGTTGTGGTCCCGCCGGCCCGGGTTCAAGTCCCGGCCACGGCCCCAAATCATGGATTATCTAGGTCATTATCTGATATCCTATGTCCCATCCTACTCGCTTTGGTGCCAAGATAGCCCTTATTCTCATCACTTACACCGACTATCAATGGCATCCGATTTACGACCTCTACGCCTAACGAAGTGAGTTGTTCAACTTTATCAGGATTGTTTGTCATTAGATTGATTCTATTAGTTCCTACTGCGTTGAGGATAGTGGCTGCTAACGAGTAATCCCTTGCATCAGCAGGATGTCCTAACAGCAAATTAGCGTCAAGTGTGTCTGCCCCTTTATCCTGCAGGTTGTATGCTTGTATCTTGGCCAGAAGGCCGATGCCACGACCTTCCTGTCTGAGATAAACTAAACACCCGTATCCTATTTTGTTGATTATCGATAATGCTGCATCGAGCTGTGGGCCACAGTCACATCGGAGACTGCCGAAAGCATCGCCTGTGAGACATTCGGAGTGTATTCTGACTGGCGTTGGATCCGGACCATCCATATTTCCTAAAGTAAGTGCTACATGATCTAGATTAGTGGATGGCTCATTGAATATACGTATCCTGAAATCCCCATGAACGGTGGGCAAATTTGCCTCTGCAGGCACTGAATCGATCTCTTTTATTTGTGTAAAATCTTCTACCAAATCAAGCTCCTCCGTCCTTTTCGAAAATGATTTTCCGTTCAATCTTTACTCTGGTCGTATCAGTCGTGAGGGATAACTATCCTGAATAAAATAATTCCATTTTCGAGTAATTCATGTTTGCATTCCGCCTTTCTTCTTTCACAAAGTGCGGGTATATCGTGAAGCGACTCGGGATCATCGCTGAATATCTCGATCACTGCGCCCGGTGAATGAGCTTCCATTGCTCTTCTCGTCTCATGCACAGGTATGGGACAAAGATGCCCGGTAAGATCGATTCTGATGTCGACCACGTCTATNCCAACATGTGAGCACGGTTGAATGCGACGGCGGGGCGATCTAACAATTCTGGTTCTAAGCTCGACCCCTCCCATTCACGTCTCTTCAATATCTCAAGAGTTGCTCCTGCCTTTTCGACGTGAATCTCAATAATTGCTGAACTGTCTTCCTGATGAATATCTCCAATCGCAATATCAGGAAGTTTGGCCTCCGCCTTCAGCCAATCGCTGAACTCTCGCTTGGATGCCTTTTTTCTGCCAACTGAAACTTTTATTCTTACCATGCCAAAGGAATCGGAGACTTCATCCCAATCTTCACGCTTTCTAACAGGGTCGCGATTGGTCCCTTCTGGCAGGTCTGGTGGCTGGCTGGCTGGTATTTTCAGATTCCACGTCGAAGAAATACGGTCGAGTTGAAGCACGTCATTTGCTGTCACAAGAGACCAAGCAACTCCTGACCTGCCCATGCGCCCAGTTCGCCCTATCCTGTGGACATATGCCTCAGTTTCATCCGGTAAATCGTAGTTAACGACATGCGTTATGGTATCGATGTCTATACCTCTGGCGGCAACGTCGGTTGCGATTAGGACTTTGTGTTTCCCTTCTCTATAATCTGTGAGTATCCTCTCACGTTTGTTTTGAGGCATGTCGCCATGCAAAGCAACTGATTCGAATTTGTGCCTATCGAGGCGATCGACGAGCATATCCGCCATTCTCTTAGTATTGGTGAATACTAGCATTTGGTCTCCGTCTTCAAGAGTGAGCATGATTCTACCGAGGACCCAGAGCTTATTTGCGCGACCTACCCTGACGTGTCTCTGTTCGATTTCAGGGACCTCTATCTCAGTTCCGCCGGTGAAAACTTGTTCGGGGTCGTCAAGTAAATCTTCAGAGGCGTCCAAAACCTCTTGAGGAAATGTGGCGCTGAAAAGTAGAGTTTGACTACGATTGGGTGCTTGTTCTACAATCCAAATTACGTCTGGAAAGAATCCCATATCGAGCATTCGGTCAGCCTCGTCAAGACAGAATGTGCTAATTCCTGAGAGGTCAAGATGCGATCTCTTGGTCATATCAATTACACGGCCGGGCGTCCCAACTATGACATCAGTACCTGAGGCCAGATCCTTTGCTTGTCGTTCTATATCCGTCCCGCCATATACTGTACGAATCTCCAGCCCTTTATTCCCTTGCAGCCAATTCATTTCCTCTGCAACCTGTACGGCAAGCTCTCTCGTTGGGCATAGCACTATTGCCTGTGGAAGCCCGCTCGGCTTGCATCTCTCTATGATTGGGATCCCGAAGGCAGCGGTTTTTCCGGACCCAGTCCGAGCTTGGCCTATTATGTCGCGACCGATGAGTGCGGCTGGTATCGTCTCACGTTGAATCTCAGTTGGTTCATCCCAACCCTTGTTGGCTAGAACCTTTGAGGTTTCTTTAGAAAGATTGAATTTCGAAAATCCAGATTTNCTCATAACTAGTCCTCAGAAGCTCTCCGAGTCCTTGATCTGCTGCTGAAGCTCGCCCATCCAATACTTTCTGCAATTTTCTTTCGTCAGGAACATGTGCTTGCTTGTGAAGCTGTGATTGTAATGTCCTTTATCTGCACTAGCGAACTGTTCCTTACGTCGCTTGTGGTATTTTTGGAGAACGTGTTGTCTCATGTACTGTCTGAATTTGAGTGCCTTGGTTCGATTGACCCCTTTTGGTGTCTCTCCAGCCCAGAGACGCTCGAAACGAGCCTCTTTTTCGCTGATTGCTTCACTCATTGTCATTCCTCGTCGGCTTGCCGACCTTCCACCTGTTTATGACCTTCACGCTGGACTGGGTCTCTCTTCGGATGTGTCAACGCGACTTCACTGTCGTCTTCAACTACGTCTAAATCAGCTAAAAACCGATTCTTCTCTTCTTCAGTACCCTCCATCTCAGGATCAAAGGCCAGAGCCTCTAGTCGCCTTTTCAGTTCGGGGTCCTTCTCGGATCTAGCCAATTGTCCAGCAGTTTCCCTCAGATCTGTTCCCGTCAAAACAACAGATAGTTGCTCTATACATGCCTTCCTCAAGCGTATATCCTTGTCCCCAGCCCCGTCTATAACCAACTTGGCGACTCTGGGATTCTGCATATCGAGGGATTTTATGGCCCGTAGAATCTTCATTCTAACTGTCGAGTCCTTCTCGCCAAGGGATGCTTCAACAAGTATTGCTGCTATCCTAGGTTCCGCGGAAGCCAACTTTGGAAGGCAATCTGCACCTGATGAGCGAACGTTCGAATCCATGTCCTCCAATGCCCATGCTATCAAATCCCAACCGACTGCCCCCCCACGTTCCGTGACTATTCGCAGCAGCTTCGCTGATCTTCTTCGGAGATCAACGTCCTCTTCCTTCATCAGAGATTCAAGATGTTGGCAACCGGCCTCGACCCATTCTCTTGAGACGGCCTTNAGAACCCTAAAAGCGCGATTCCTGTCTGACCGATGAGGTCTTCGGAGGAGGTCTTCAAGGCATAACTCGGAAGATGATGGGAAGATTGGGGCTATACGTTCAAGCATCTCCCATGCCAAATCGGAAACATCTGTATCAGAATCGTCCAACCTGACTATCAATTGGTACATCAGATTCTCAGATTTTCTAAGCATCATCCTTGGAAGGCCTGTAATTGCTGACATTCTAACCGCAGGATCATCATCGTCGATCGCTTCTGATAACGTTTCATGAGCGTTATCAAGGCGTTCTTCAGGAACCCGGTGTAATGCGACAATAGCATCGTTGCGAGTCGCGAAGCCACCTCCATCGCCGAGAGGTATCTCTGCTGCGGCTAGATCAGAATTTGCAAGAGGTATTATTTTGTCCAGGGGTATAACTGCCCAACGGCCCAATGGGGGAGTCAGTGGCCCAAGATTGCGACCACTTCTGCTAGACGCCTTACGAATCGGGAGGCCGGTTCGTGGGTCACGTGCGATGTACTCAGGCACGATGGCGAGAGGGGGCGGGAGGATTCAAACCCAGCGCATAGAGATTTTCGATTTAAGCGCCTCTTGATTTGGCCTCTGAGAGGAGGAGGGCGGGAAGCACGAATAGGGCTAGAATGAGTGAAAGTGCCACAGAAGCTGCACTAACGAGCCCAAANTCCTGTATCACTGGAACGGGAGAGAGCAGCAAAACTAGGAATCCCGAAGCAGTTGTGAATGCAGACATCATGAGTGCTGTACCAGTTATGGAGTATGTTGTGGCCATTGCTTCCACGCGATTAGCGCCAGCTTCTAGTTCATCTTCGAATCTCCTCCACATGTGTATCGAATAATCTATTCCTAGGCCGATTGTCAACGCCGTTATCATTATTGTGAGGACGTTCCAATTTAGGCCAACTACGGCCATCGTTCCGACCACCCATACTCCAGCAAGAGCAACGGGGAGGATGATGACAGCTGAGGTGCTCAAACGTCGAGTCATGGCCATTAGCACAAGGAATGATGCGACCAGGCTCAAAGCGGTCGATTCCACTTGAGAAATGAATAGGCCATCAAGCACTGACTCAATCACAATAATTTCTCCCGAAAGGTATGCTGAGCAACTACACTCCCCATCGCCCTCTAACCATTTAATGTGATTCGCAAAGCCATCCGCAATTGCATCCGTATCTTCACTGGAGGATGCCCTGACTGCTACATCTATCATAAGGTGGCGGAAAACGCCATTTTCCTCATCAATCGATACTGTTCTTGCAATTCGATCAGCCCAAGTATAGCCTCTGAGGGGGTCTCCTAGAGATTCATCCTGCATTAGTTCGGACACGGCAAGGAACAAATCGCCTTCCGTATGATCTGAAGAAAGGCCGACTTCCCCATCAAATAGTTCGATACCGTACTCCTGGCCCCAATCCGAATCAACCTCCAAGCGGTCGCGAAGAACGGTGTAAAGACCTTCATACTGAGGCCTGCTATCCTCCGTTCCATCAGGTCTGATTACCATCTCATCCAAAACTAGGCGACTGTGTAGGCCCCGTATAGTCTGCATTAGACTGTCATCATCAAGAGATTGTTGTCCATCCGTTAATTCAATTAGAATTATAGCAGTCTTTACGAATTCTACTTCGTAACTTTCATAAATTTCGTTTCTGGTTTCTATCGACTGCATGTCGTCATCCAAAAAATCTGTCAGTTCGAAACTGGTTTCCAATCTTCCCACTGAAACTGCTGCAGATGCTAAAGTGAGTATTGCGACTATGGAAACCACCTTCGCTAGGCTTCTGTCTTGAAGCTTTGAGGCGTTCCTCCACACTGAATGCTCAATTGTCTTTCTACCTCTGTACCTCCCTGTAGAGCGTTCTGAGACGACATGAATTGCTCCGACTGTCACAGTACTTGCCGTAAAGGCACATACGACGCCTATTGCCAAAGTTATGCCAAAGGCGCGAAGAGGTATTATTGGCGAGAACGCATTTGAGAGGAAGGCCGCTACAGTAGTAATCACTGAGAGTGAGAGGGCTAGCCTCAGTAAGTCAAAAGACTCAATCCATGCCCTTGCGGGTTTCATCCCCTTTGAAAGATTGAGTTCGTACCCTCTTTGTAAGTGAATTCCATAATCAATTCCTAATCCTAGAATCACCGGGGCGACGGCAATATCTAGGACTGTGAATTCATATCCAAATAGAGCCACCAAACCATATGTCCAAGAAAGTGCGGCAGTTAATGCTACGAGCGGGGCGGCTACCATAACCGTGGATCGGAAGGAAATAGCGAGTATGCCGACTATGACAATCAATGATATCGCAAGAAGGATTGTGAAGTTAGAGAGTGTCTCGGAATTGATATCCTCGCTTACCAGATCTTCCGAAACTACACTGAAAGACAAAAGTGATCCGGTGTCGACACCTTCCTCAGACAGTTTTTGACGGATTTCNAGAGAGAAACTTCTGACACGCTCTTTATCGGATGCTTCTGAAACCTCGATGACCCACATCGTTGATGTGGCAGATGGAGTTGGATCAGCACCATCTATCCCCTCAAGATAATCNCAAATCCCGTCAAAGACAAGGTCTTCACTCACCAATGTAGAGACTGCATAGGAGGCTGCGGAAGTAACCGCTGTCTCGCCTGCCAAACTTGTACAATCCTCACCATTTTGTATCGCATCGACTATATCCCCCCAGTCCCCCATGTTTGAGAGATCGCTATTCCCTGTCTGTTCCAGTATCAGGCTGTTCAATGTTCTTGCTACATTAATGTGAGAACCAATTATCACCCCATGTTCTTGGGCCAGATCATCAACAAGTTCAGATTTCTGATAAAGGCCATTCAAAGCATCGACTGAGAGCGGGTTACCAGTTCCACTAGAAGATTTTACGTTAACATATATTCTTGACATTTGAGATGGAAATTCAGACTCTATGGCTTGAATTTTATCTTCAGATTCGTTAGGAGGTGCGAAATCAGAAACATCTGTGGAGAATTCCGGTAATGGAATGAGTTGGGATACGAGAAGCACGGTCAACAAGAGTGAGCCAATCACGATGCCCATTGCATATTTCTCCAGAGCAGATGCGAGTCGACTTGTTGGCTCCTCGACCCTGCCCATGGTCATCGCCAAGTGAACTGGGGTATAATCCCGGCTGCCGCAATTTGTACTTCATAGCGTTCTTCCACAAGAGAAGGTATCAAAACGGAGAGTTGGGACGCAGGGCTATGCCAGTGAGACTTCTTGCAAATGACGGCGTAGAACTCAAACTCAGGATTGTAGGGGAAGGAAGCTCTACACTCCAACTTTTTAGNTCGAGGTTGAATGATCATCCGGATGTGGAATATGCGAATTTCTTCACAGGCCACCCAGATCTCGATGATCCAGAATTGTACCTCAGGGTCAAGAAGGGAAAGAATGCATCAAAGGTGATGTCCGAATTATGCGATTCCATAATCGGGGACTTTTCAACCCTCAAGATATGATTCGGTGATTACGTGGTCGACCGTGATGAGGTCGAGAGTTATCTTGGCCTGGATTATTTTTGTGTCCCTCATAATGGAATAGGGGGCGTGTTGAAAACCCGTGTCGATGATTTCAGAGTTAAAGAGCAAGCAAAAAATCCATCGATTGACCCAAAAGGGAGATTTACCGCAATAAGGGTGACACTGAGGAACTGGGAAACCAATCGTTTCATCGGGAGGCTAGCCTCTGCTTGTAAGATTTCGAGGAATAGGATATTCTCGTCTGGGCTGAAAGACAAAAGGGCCGTNACCACTCAAATTCTTGTTGTCGACGCCAGTTCTAATTTGCTGGAGAAGGTAGATATTCCCGACTCGCAAATAGAAATCCTCGGGCGGACCCACCAAAAGGTGAGCATGGGAGATCATGACGGAAATAGATTCACCATCACAGTGAGAGGTTGCGCATCCAAGGACGGAAAGCCTCTTGACAGCAAAGAAGCCATGAGTCGGGTATTGTCCATTAGGTCGGAAATGGAGAAATTCCACGGATTGAATGCATTCCCCAATTGGATAGGGCCNCAAAGGTTTGGCTCTACCAGGCCGGTTACTCCAGAGGTTGGACGCTGTGTTGTTAATTCTGATTTTAAGGGTGCAGTATCGACATATATAGGCATGCAAGGAGATGGCCATAGAGAAGATGTGGAGTCGTTTAGAGCCGTTTGGAGGGATACGGAAGATCCCTCCAAATGTTTGGAGATAATACCAAAACACCTTGGTTTTGAGAGGGCGATGCTTGAACGCTTGGTAAATCGCGAGGATGATTATCTCGGGGCATTCAAGAGTATGCCCCAATCCTTGCAAGTTTTGATGGTCCATTCCCTTCAGTCGTTGGCTTTCAATCATGCTCTGAGGAGTCGTCTTTCAAATTCCATGAAAATCACGAAACCATCTATCGGAGATATCGTAGCACCTCTTTCCGAAAACGGGCGTGCAGATATTGGGAAGGCCGCTTTAGTCAGTGAATGGAATCTTGACCGCTGTGCAAAGAACGCCGAAAGGGGAAGAGTTGCAATAACAGGAATTCTTCCAGGTAACAGCGTTGTTTTCGCAGAGGGAGAGGCGGGCCTTCATGAGTCTGAAGGAGTCAAGTCTTCGGGACTGGAAAATGTAGACTGGATGGTACCAGAAATTCCCAGGCTTTCTACAAATGGAACACGAAGGCCTCTTTCAGTCCCGTTTAATGACTTCACTGTAGAAGAAGCCCCNCCAGTACCCGACGACGATCTTTCAGAGAGATGGGGTCGAGGTCCCAGAGATTCGGATCGTTGGCATCCGGATGGGGCTTGTCTGAGGCTCAGATTCGTCCTTCCTCCAGGAGGCTACGCTACCGTGCTTATGCGAGAATTTATGCGATCCCCATTGGATCATTATTAGGATTAGAGTCGTCCCATCTCAAGAGCTTCTATCTGAGATATCAATGAGTCCAGTGAACGTACCTTGTCCTCGAACCCGTCGACGATACCCTCGCCCTCTCCTAAAACAACATCTATTTCGATGAACATCATACCAAATGCTAGTGGTTTTATTGATATGGCTTGGACTTCTTCCAAAGCGGAAATCTTTCCTGCTATTCCCTCATAGTCAGGGCGCTCATCTTCGGGTTGGTTCAATGTGATTTTGTACTTTACAACGACTTGCCCCATATCGATCTCTCCAACATCATGGCCCTTCAAATGAGCATTTTGGGCATCTGTATTGAACGCCTTGATCCCTGCATCTCTCGCTCCGCCCGATTGGCTCGCCGCATTTTGGGCAGGGAAAAGAGGNTGCCTTAGGCTCAACAAGTGGAATTCCGGAAGATGTACATATTACTGCTCTACCACTCATAACAGACCACCTGACGCGCTTCCGACATGCCGGTCCCTTTTATGCTTGACCGAAGTTAGACGTAAAAGATTCAACAACCATTATTGCCCACTNCTCAAACAAACCAATCATGAAAGAGGAAGAGTTGGCACTTACGGGGGAGCAATTAGATCTCGGTAAGTATGTGAGTGACGAAGGAGGCATTTGGAGCCTCAGGGATGTAGAAAAAGTACGCGGATGGAATAACATTGAATACGGAGCCGGGCTATCCGGAAAAAACACTCCTTCAACTGGGCTTTCCATGAACAGGGCTTATATCCCCCCGGGAGGGATAGCTAAGGCTCATATTCACGTAGATTTCGATGTGATGATATTCTTGTTGAAGGGGAGTGTTAGACATGAATACGGACCTGGCTGCAAAAAAACAGTAGTGCATAGTGCTGGAGATATGTTCTACATCGAACCCGGACTTCCACACGAAGTCTTCAACTGCTCAGATGAAGACTGGGTGCATGCAATAGTAGCGCGCTCGGATTCTTCAGAATGGCAGAATATAGAGCCTTATGACAGGAACTCCGAGTGAAATTACACAGAAAATCATCTATCCTAGATGTCAATTTCATGGAATTGACACCTCTATATCTAGTCAACAAACTCAAAAGCAGTCCTTCGTTGGATTAGTAAGGTCTCAATGAGAATAGAGGGCGAAATTAAATTGGCTTTTGACGATGTAATGATCAGGCCGAAGAGGAGCACGTTAGTATCGAGATCGGATGTCACACTGAAAAGAAAATTCTCTTTCAAGCATACTAGCAGAACGTGGGAAGGCGTTCCAGTATCTGCGGCTAACATGGATACCACAGGTGTCTTCGATGTTGCAAGGGTTCTTCAGGGCCATAATATGATGACTTGTCTACAGAAATTCTACTCTGTAAGAGATCTGGAGAAAGCATGGGAAGAGGGTGTAGATGCAAGGTACGTTGCCGTGACTTGTGGATCTACCGAAGATTCATTCCAACTCCTAAGAAGGAAGTTGGCCACTAACGACGATCTCTCGATGATTTGCATAGATGTTGCCAATGGATATCGTGAGGTCTTCCTTGAGTTTGTAAAGAAGGTCAGATCTGATTTTCCCGACAAAATAATNATTGCGGGGAATGTTGCAACTAATGAGATGACAGAGGCTCTGATTCTAGCAGGCGCGGATATCGTGAAAGTTGGTATAGGTCCGGGATCGGTGTGTACGACTAGGAAAGTCGCAGGGGTGGGATATCCACAACTCTCGGCCATTTCCGAATGTGCGGACGCTGCACACGGGCTTGGTGGGCACGTCATGGCGGATGGAGGATGCAACTCTCCTGGAGACATTGCCAAAGCCTTCGCGGCAGGTGCCGACTTTGTCATGCTTGGAGGGATGTTTGCTGGCCACGACGAATCTGGTGGCGATATTATAGAATCTGAAGATGGTCGCTTGTTCAAATCATTTCACGGCATGTCCTCTTCAACTGCGATGGAACGACATTACGGGGAGATTGCAGATCATAGGGCTCCTGAAGGTAAAGCCGTTCAAGTTCCATATAGGGGCCCGCTATCAAACACTGTGCAGTCAATACTCGGAGGTGTTCGATCAAGTTGTTCATACGTGGGGGCCAGAAGAATCAAAGATCTTCCAAAATGTACCACATTCATTAGAGTGACTCAGACAACGAATGAGGTCTACAGAGGATATGAGATCGATGGTTGATTACACATCAAGAATTACCTTCGCCCAATAAACGGTATTCGAACCCTCTTCAGATTCCTTCATTCCTATCTCCAACTCATGATGTGTAACTGCTTTTATTTCGATAACAGGATCTATTTCACCAATTTCAAATCTAACTCCCTCGGACAGGATTTGATCATCGCTGATTGATACATCGGTGATTCGCATTATTGATGACCCGGATTCAGAGAGCCAATTTACCTCTTCTAGCCATGCTACTAAATCTCGATCTTCCCTGTCTGTCTTGGAAATTGAAAACGAGATATTCTCACCTTCCGCCCACGGCATCGGATTTTCAGGAGTCAATCCATATCTTATTGACTGTAGGGCCAGTGATGACATTTTGAATAATTCTACTATGTCCTTACCCTCTGCAAGAAAGCCGACATCCGCGGTTGTCGGAAGTATGCTCCATGAGGCCATGTATCCCGCAGTGCCTCATCCGGGAAGAACTAGTAGGTCAATCGAACTGGTTGCAAAGTTGGCCTTGTCCCGGGAATGAAAGTGGATTTAGTGGATTCGTATTGTACTTATTCTCGCACTTATTCGTATATCCGTCTGCATCGCTGTCTATAGTGGCATCAGATGGATCATCAGGGTCAAGCCCGAAGAAATATTCCCAACCGCTCCACATTGAGTCTCCGTCCTGATCTTGGTGATATACCTCGCTACCATCGAGCCAAAGGTCTCCATCTGTATCATTGAGAATGGGATGAGTTCCGTTCTGGAACTCTTCATAGTTGGTGTAATTCCCAAGATCATCATAGAAAGAAGATCCAGAGGACGTGTCTGGATCGATATGACAGGCTGAATTCTGAGGGTCACTCCAACCTGGGCAGTACTTGTTCATCAAATGAAGCACGTTTAAGCCATCGGAATCGAGATCCTCCGAGCCATCATCTATGCCATCACCATCCGAATCTATCATTTTCGGGTCGAGCGGGCCACGCTCCGTCACTGATAGGGTAATATTCCCATATGTAACTGCAAATTCGTTGTGTATGACCTCCCAGCCGTCAGGCAGTAAGTCACCGTCTGTATCGACCCTCACAGGGTTTGTGTCCCATCTTGAGGGAATCTCCATGAGGTTTGGCAATGAGTCATTATCGGCATCGAAGGATGAGTCTGGAAGGCTGCCAAAGCTTGGATCCAACGCCCATCTCCCATTCTCAGGTATAGTGAATCCTGTGAGGTTTAATTCTGAAAAGGTGTAGGTCGGATTGAGAACCCCATCGCCATCAGGGTCACCTGAGGAGGAGAAACCCTGCAGGTAGTTATCCCAAATCCACCCCCCAGGGGCTCGTCCGCAATCAAGCATGGACTGGCAGCCCGGGGGAAGCCAGTTGTCTGGCGCTATCCAGAGGCTGTGACTAGTAGTGTCGTCCTCAACAGATGTGATTTGCATTTCCCAACCGTCTGGCTGTAAATCTCCATCTGTGTCAGGGTCAAGAGGATTTGTAGCAGTCTGCCAAGGACGAGGTATGTTGAGGACCTCATATCCATCCTTCAATTCATCATCGTCACTGTCGACATCAGAGGCATTAGTGACATACTGATCCTGTCCAGCTATGACCTCTTCCCTATCATCTANACCGTCATTATCTGTATCTATCCTGGAGGCATTGGTAAAGTAAACTGACCCGTTCCATTGGAATCCATCCATTGCTTCTGTGAAGTCTTCTATGCCATCACTATCAGTATCTCTGTCAGTTGCATTGGTATAGGTAGTGTAATACTCCATTGAATCGGACAAGCCATCAGAGTCGGAGTCGAAAACCCCTGGGTCACTTCTCACCTTGATGTCACGTGCTGTTCCATCTACGATTCGAATAGTCCACCCTATCACCTCAATACCATCAATTAAGCCGTCCCCATCGGTATCAGGGTTCATTGGATTCGTCGATCGGCCATCAACTATGCCATCCTTATTCAAATCCCTTGCCTGGTATTCATCGAGGTTTGTTAATCGCTCGTATCCCTCAACAATAGTCATGAGGGACTGGCTACGACGTTCGACTTCATCGCCCACCTCGATGTGTATCCCGTACACATAGCCATCCTGGTGTGCTTTGATTGGGACATTGATGTATGCGAGGTCTTGCACTGTCCTGATCCAAATCAAAGTCTGGTTCTTTTGGACGAAATCGCCCAGTTCGACAGAGACGCTCTGTACAGTGGAGACCCCTAGGAGTTCGGAGTAGAAGACTGATCCGTCACCATCAGCATCGAAACCGTCCATATCTGGGTCATATAGGGCATTCATGCCGTCTCTAGGGTTTATTCCATTGAGATGCTCCCAACCATCAGGCATCTTATCCCCGTCAGTATCATTTGAAGAAGGATTAGTGAAGTTCGTAGGCCCCCAAGTGTATGCGACCTCGTACTCCTGAATATTGTTCAGGCCGTCCCCATCAGGGTCCCCATATCCATCAGTTGGTGAAAGGAGATCTAGGGTGTCGTCATAGCAATACTCGAATCCATCCGGCATTCCATCGCCGTCGGTGTCCCAATCGCCCGGCCCGTTGAACTTTCCATCGCCGTCCATATCTTGTGAGAACCAATCTCTATCCCCGGATTCGCTCATCATGGAGGTGTATGGGGCATCCTTCACAATTGAAGAAAAGGTGAATCTCCCACAATGAACGTCCAGATATTGTATCCCGAATGCAACCTCTACTCTGTCCGGAATGAGATCGTCGTCGCTATCGTCAGAGAGGGGGTTTGTAGAGTATGATTCCTCAATGTAGTTAGGGAGTGTATCCCCTCCTGAGGGTTCGAGATCGAGAACCGCGTCACAGGAGTGCTCTCCAAATGGGCCCATGGCAAGGTCTTGCCAGTCAGCTAGGCCTATTTGTTGTTGGATTTCAGCTTTCTTGGTTGCTGTAAGTAGAGGGCAGTCCCAGTTTGGGTTGAGCGGGTCGAGTAGGAAAAATGGTTCAGAGCCTGCAGCTGTGACTTCAAGAGTGTAAAGTGATTCCCAACGGTCATTTAGCCCATCTCCATCAGTATCCTTCACACTTGGGTTAGTTCCTATCTCTGCTTCTTCTATGTTGGTCAGACCATCACGGTCGGGGTCTCCGTTGGGGCCATTATCCGGATCGGGAAATGTCTCATTCTGATCACCGCCATCTGAGCCTGCATCTGGATTGCTGAAATCTATGTCTGTAATTTGGGCTTCACCACTATCTAGTGGATCTAGTCCGTTGTCTATCTCCCACCCGTCCGACAGGCCGTCCCCATCAGTGTCTGCAAGTTGCCAGTTTGTGCCGTACAATGTTTGTTCCATCCTATCGGGAATTCCATCATCGTCGAAATCTTGTCCGGAAATTTGAGTTTCGGATTCATCTAGGAAAATATCGTCTGCAGCTGGCTCATAATATCCAATACTCTGGCTAGTACTAAGCATGGCATCAACAACGGTGTACAAGCCTGCCAGACATAACGTTGCGACGATCGCAGCGATTGCGTACTGGTTATGATTGAGCTTCATTATGGCTCGCCCCCCGTCAAGGCTACCTTCATTCCGCTGTGCCCCGGATATAACCATTAGGCGTAGAGGCGCATGTGGTTTTCACCCGTTAAGATCGAAAACAAGTTCAAATCCTGTGTCGGATTTGGTTTCTTTTGGAATTACTTTTCTTGCCGTCGTTCGTTGTAAACAGGCCATCAGAATTCCCGATGGTATACAATGCTGTGCGTCCGACCTCAGCATAATTCTGAGTGTTTTTTCCGATGAGGATGCAGAATCTATGATTCCAAGCCCCCATTTTGAAAGTTGATTTTTCCCTACTTCTGACCATGACCTCTCATCTTCAATCATAATCATCTCGCCAGAATCCATGAATCCCTTTGCAACTGAATCTCGGAGACATGCTGCCCACTTATTTGATGCATCGCCACTGTCCACGGGGAGCAAGTGGGAGGAGGATTGTTTCCAAAGGGTAAAAAGTCGAAAGGGCACAATAGACAATGGTGCGTTGAAAAGCATCATCCCACCTTCTCTATCTACCTCTATTTGATCTGATTCAAGTGTATTTTCGGGTGTTTTCTCGTAAAATTTGTTTTTTTTCGCTGGGAGGGATGGGACAGGTCCGGATTGCTCCAAGGTTTCCACACTGAGAAAAGCCGCTGCTTCATTATGAGATTCCACTCCGACTTTGATGTTGTTCTTCAACGCGTATTCGAGTGCTGCGGAAAAGGCGCCAGAAGCGAGTGCCGCAAGAGAAGTAGATTCAACCACATAACGAGCGACTTCTCCTTCCGTTATCATAGAAGCATGTAGATGTCCTTCGTCTTTCCAAAGTCGGTCGAAATTTCTCCACAAGGATGGATTGGCGCCCTTCCAACTTGGTTTTGACTCGTTCATCATTAAACCCCAATCATCTCTTGCAGCATAACGCAGCGTCCGCAAAACGTCTGGACCAAGTTTCTCAGACATCTCATTAGCGATTGATGACATGGTGTCTGACCTTACAAGCCAAATTGGTGAGTTGGACCTGAAGGTGTCAATTATTGATCCCGTTTCTGTGACTCTCAAACGTTCTATGGGATTCGGGACAGATGTGCCTAGCAATCTCCGAAGAAAACTCATGAACGGGACCTCATAAATCGCTCTATTCTGTCGAATGCGTTGTTGAGTACCTCTTCCGGAGGTAGAGCTACGAGTCTAAAATGTCCTGAGCCGTGGACTGGGGAGAATCCTGAGCCGTGGACCAATAGTACATGTTCTTGATGTAAGAGGTCCAATACGAAATCCTTGTCTGATGGGAATCTTTCTTGATCGATGATTTTCGGAAATAAATAAAATGCACCGCCTGGCGGGTTGCATGACAAACCTTCAATCGAGTCAATTCTGTTCATACATAGNTCCACTCTGGCCCTGATGGATTCTAGCCTCTCCTGCAACCATCCCCTGTCCCCCTCAAGGGCTGCGAGATACCCATGTTGGGCTGGGGTGGATGCGCAAAGACGGCTCCTGAGTAATCTCTCTACCCCATCTCGAGCTCCCCCAAGTACATCTTTTGGGTCGTGAAATGCCATGTATCCTATTCTCCAGCCGGGTGCGAAATGAACCTTTGAAACGCCGTTCAAGGTGATGACGGGGCAGTTGACAGAAAGTGAAGCGACGGACTTCTGTGTTCCAGAAAAATCCAATCCGTCGTATATCTCATCAGCGATTACCGTGCAACCAGGCCACTCTTTAGCAATCTCAAGAACCTCGAGAATTTCAGAGGCTGTGGCTACGTTCCCAGTTGGGTTATTAGGATTAATCAGAACGATAAATCGAACACTTTGATCCATCTTGGAGCGTATATCCTCTACGTCGATGGCCCAACCATTTTCTGAGTCGAGTGCATATTCTACGGTCTTGGCGCCATACATTTGGGGATATGCAAGATACGGCGGATAATGGGGCCCGGGAGCGAGGATCGAATCGCCCCTNTGAAGAAACGCTGCAAATAGGATTTGCAGTGCTTCCGTCACACCGTGCGTGATGTAGACATCGTGCGCTTGACATTTCCATCCTTTTGTCCTTTCATCAGCTGCTATCGCTTCTCTCAGAGCAGGAATTCCATATGATGGGCCATAGCCGTTGTCTTGTCGGTCAAGGGCCTGTTTGAATGCCTCAACCATGTGAGTCGGAGTTGGTAACCCCGGGTATGCCAGNGGATCGCCTATGTTCATTTTGATGATTTCATGGCCCATCTTCTCGAGTTCTAAAGCAGGTACGACAACGTCCCGAATAGCGTACTCTATGGCGGCAGACCTTCTCGTTGGCATGATCCCGGCCATGCTTCTGGATCGCACCGAGGCACATGAAGGCGCCGACTTTAGATTCCTAATTCAGATCTCGCCATTTTGAGTGCGTTATCGATTCCACTGGGGTCTGTTCCCCCTGCCTGCGCCATGGTTGGCCTTCCTCCCCCGCTGCCGCTGATTGCAGGGGAGATAGCCTGAATGATTTTGGAGGCGTCATGCTTTTGCGAGGCTATTGAATCCTCTGTAATTGCAACCACTAGCTTGCCGCCTCCTTCCTTACTTGCGATTACTGCGACTGTGGGGGTAGTTGGGTCTCTGGTTAATTCTCCCAGAGTACCCATTAGTTCCTTGACTCCGCCGTCCATCTCCATAATCACATATCGAATACCATCTTTTGTGGTGGCAGAAGATTCTCCTCCGGCCCGTATGCGTGCAATTTCGGCTCTAAGTTGTTCGATTGTTTTCCTTTGGTCTTTCCACTCATTGAAGAAGCGATTAACCGCCTGGGGAAGGTCCTGAGGTTGTACACCGAGAATATCNGATGATTGGCTCAAAAGTTCGGATTGAACACGAGCGTGCTCCCTGGCCGCTTCGCCCGCCATGATTACCAGACGCTCTACCCCGTCTTGGACTTGACTGGAGCGAACGATTCGTATCTCGCCAATCTCGGAGGTTTTACTCACATGCGTCCCACCGCATGCCTGNANATCGTGCCCTTCGATATTTACCAATCTAATCATATCGTGCTTGGGAGGGCCACCCTGATATATCGAGAAACCATGAGTCAAATCGGCTTCTGCCCTGGGCATGGCTGTGATTTCGATGTTCTTATTCTGAGATACGATTTCGTTAGCATGGTCTTCTATCTGATCTAATTGCGTTCTTGAGAGTCTAGCATAATGAGTTACATCTAATCTTGCTAGGGACTCATTCTTGAATGATCCAGCCTGCCATACGTGGGAGCCCAATATCCGTCGTGCTGATCCGCCGACCACATGTACGGAGCTATGATGCTGAGATATCTGGAGTCTTCTTTCCATATCTATTGATCCTGAGACGCGGCCAAGTTTTATTTCGCGATTCGAATGATGCATTATAACTCCGTTTTCAATCTTGACGTCGTATATATCTGCGGATCCCAATTTGCCTCTATCACCGAGTTGCCCACCGCTCTCGGGATAGAAGGCTGAGCAGTCCAGAACTATTATCCATGAAGATGATGGAATGCTTGATTCATCTTCGGATTTAATTTGAAAGCAATCGATGACCTGTGCGTCGAAAACAGTCATGCCAGGATTCTCATCAAACAGTCGAATTGTAGGCGGATATGCCCTTTTCAATAAGGTGGGCTCTGACTTCAGGGCTGCTTCTTTGGTTCTCTGTGCGTTCCTAGCAGCCATATCAGCAGTGAAACCGACTCTAATATCGAGCTTTTTCCATCCTAAATCTCGAGCAATGGCTAATGTCATTTCAGGTTGTATCCCTCTCTCTTCAGCGAGCCTGTAGAGAATCTCATCATCGACTCTGATGGAGTTCAAGGGAGTATCTTTCAAAGCTGTAGCAACTCCGGATTTTCCCCTTTGCAGCATTGCAGCGTACTTCCTCTCCTCGGAATCGAGCATCNCAATTATGCCGTTTCTGTCGATGTCTTCCTTATTCGCCATATTCTGCTCTAAGTGTTGGTTTCCCAGATCGGCAAGTTTGATGTCTACTCCAAGCTCATCCTTCATCCTGCAAACTCTTCGAGCTAACATCCTAGCCAAATATCCGGCCTTAGTGTTGCTCGGGACGAGTCCGTCCCCAAGCATCGAGCAGAGTGCCTGAAGATGATCCGGGATTGCGTATATCAAAGCAAGAGGTTCCGTTAAAGATTTCAGTTGAGATACAGAAATGGGCGTCCCGTTCTGAGATATTCTCTCTGCCAAAGACGAGTATAAAGCGTCAGCATCAGTTCCGACATCGATGTTTAGAATTCCCGCAAGCCGGGATAATTCGCCCAACAGGGTGTCTATGTCTAGCGGTATATCCAACGAGTCGATCCTGTCGTCAAATTTGGCCATTTTCCTTAGAAATCGGACCGATTCAGGGTATACGGTTTCATAGATAGTCGGAGTACCAGCAGCAGCCCAACAGAAACGCTCGAGACCGTAGCCTGTATCGATGATCTTCTGGTCCATTTGACGATATTTCAATCCTTTAATTTCTATTTCCCCTTCTTCATGCTCCTCCAGATCCATGAAGACCAATGTGGCAAGTTCGAGTCCCCCGACTATCACCTCGAGTGCAGCGCCTGCATTACCGCCGCCGGACCACGGATTCTCAACATAAGTGATCTCGGTTGGATCAATGCCGAATGTTTCAACGAGAAGTTCGTCGCACAACCTCACGCAATTATCAATCCAGTAATGATACTCACCAGTTGAATCTCGATTGAAGGCATGATGGGCCATCATCTCAAAAGTCGTAAGATGGCGTCCACTACGGCCAACTGCGGCTACGTCAGTTAGTCGTATGCATGGCTGGCTAATGGTCAGAGGATTTGCTGGCGGGGGGGTTCTCCCCGAAGTAACATGCGGTTGAAAATCTGCAATGCTGGCGATTGTAAGATGTATGTCATCCCTCCATCGTGCGATGACGGGATATGGTTTTAGACGAGCATGGCCCCTTTTCTCAAAGAAATCAAGAAANGCTTCCCTCATTCTTTCTTTGAGTGCACTGCCCCGCTCTTTGTACCCGGAAATGATGGGGCTTCCGATGAAAGTGTAAGAATCAAGATGCGTGTCTCCGCATGTTTTCCTATTAGGGTCTCGAGTTCTGAATCGATAGCCCGTTACATCGCAAATTGCGAGTCGAAAACCGGCCTCCTGCCAAAACGGTATCTCGATCTCGCCGAATGCCATGACGAGCGCGTGCCCAGCATTGCACTTCAAAGCGTTGCGGAATTCATGGGGTCCGAGCGTGCCTTAGCATCTCTCTACCGATAATCATCCTCTGGACTTGGCTGCTACCTTCGTAAATTTGCAGAACCTTTGCGCCTCTCATGAGTCTCGCGACAGGATATTCCTCGGAATAACCGTATCCTCCGAAAACCTGCACTGCGTCAGTAGTAATCTCCATGCAAGAGTCTGCTGCAAATCGCTTGGCGTGCGCGGCACTTTCTGTATTCCTNATTCCGTGGTCTGCTTCCCATGCAGATTTCCAGCATAGTAATCGACTTGCCTCGATCTTTGTCTTCATGTCTGCAAGCATGAATTGAATTGCTTGATGCTCGTGCAACTTCTTACCGAATGACTCCCTGTCATTGGCGTATTGTAATGCATGTTCGTATGCTGCCCTCGATGTTCCAACTGCCTGGGCAGCTACTACCGGCCTTGAGAAGTCGAAGGCCTTCATCGCATTCATCCAGCCTTGCCCCTCTATGCCACCCACTAAATTTTCAACAGGCACTTGTACATCCGTGAACGTAATGCCCCGCGTATCTGAAGCCCTTTGGCCCATGTTTGTCTCTTTCTTCCCCAATTCAACACCGTCCCATTTTGATTCGACNATGAANGCGCTCATNCCNCGNTATCCCTTNGATCGGTCAGTGTATGCCAGNACAAAGAACCACTCTGCATGTCCAGCTCCGGTNATCCACATNTTGCTCCCNTTNANNATGTANTGATCCCCNTNNAGTACAGCANTNGTCNTGATTCCGGAAACATCACTTCCCGCNCCNGGCTCNGTNACGCANTANGCNGCNATNAGNGGNTNTTNNNCNAGCATNCCGAGNTACTTGTGCTTCTGTTCNTCNGTACCNCCNGTGATGATNGGAGCGGCGGTTAGNCCATTGGAATANTGGGCAGTTCCGAATCCNGGGTCNCCCCANGACATTTCTTCNGAAACNATGGCTTCCTCNAGAATTCCCATCCCTGCACCGCCATACTCTTCGGGNATATGCAGGTTTGTNAGTCCNAGAGANTGTGCCTCAGCAATAGNNTCTANNGGGAATTCNCCNTNNNGNTCCCATTTCTCTGCATGAGGNCTGACATTNTCTNTGGCAAAATCNCGNGCAAGTTCNCGNAGCATCTCTTGCTCTTCCGACAATTCAAACCCGATCATGGCCNTGGGTTGAGGCANGAGGACTTAGTGATTCCCNGCNNGNNNNCCTAAACTCNNTATTCGACNAGTNNNAACAANNCGAGTNTTCTTGTGTANNNCGTNNACNANCGNANANGANGANNGGCTGGCGCGACCANATNGAANCNGCTGGNCCNGGNAGANTCAGGATACGTCANCATGGNCGNATGCTTGCAGATGCCATGATGGTNGCAGANCCNGANATGCTNGGNGANGGGATTGANGATCGTTCACCNCAGCAACTNGTCAACACTGCAGAAATTCCAGGNATAGTNGGNGANGCNTGGGCNATGGCNGACTGGCATTATGGGTATGGNTTTCCNATNGGGGGGGTNGTTGCTACTTCNACNGANTATGGCGAGCAGGGNGGAGGCATCTCACCNGGNGGAGTTGGNTTNGACATCAATTGNGGNGTNAGNNTNCTTTCNACGGGNNTTTCTCANCGTGNTACNGANATCNGNAAATTNGTAGATTTNCTNTCNAANCATGTTCCNGCNGGTGTNTCNTCCAAGGGNGGTGTNCGNCTCAATNCTGCCGCNCTNGATTCGATACTGTCNGGAGGNGCAGCGTCTGCNGCNGANATGGGNCTNGGNCTTCAAGANGATTTGNTCGCGGATAGAATCTNGAGGATTANTNGAAACTGAAGANCGGGCAATAAGCGANAGGGCGAAGATCNAGAGGNGGTGCCTCGCTTGGNACNCTAGGATCNGGCAANCATTTCCTAGANATNCANGTTGTTGACAANGTNGTNGACANNNAATCTGCNNAGNNNTTCGGNNTATANGANGGGGATNTNACNGTCATGATNCACTCNGGTTCNAGNGGTTTGGGNCACCAAGTTTGCTCNGATCATGTGAGNGANATNGAATCAAACTANACNGAGAGAGGNNNCAGNTGGNTNTCNGANCGTTGGGGNTTCGANATATCNGACAGACANCTTGCNTGNGCNCCNNTATACAGNAAAGAAGGNCAAGCCTACATGGANTCNATGAGNGCNGCNGGCAATTTTGCATTCGCNAATCGTTCTGCCCTAACTCAAAGGGTAAGGGAGGTATTTCGAGAAGGTGTCGGCAGTGATGCAGATATTGGCGTCACCTACGATGTAAGTCACAACATAGCCAAGATCGAGGATCACATCGTCCACGGAAAAAATTGTACTTGTGCAGTCCACAGGAAAGGTGCTACAAGAGCGTTCTCGGGCGATCATCCCGAGATGGCCGGCGAATTCGAGAATGTGGGGCAACCAGTTCTCGTGCCGGGAGACATGGGGCGGGCATCATGGGTCCTTGCCGGACCCAAGAGCGGGGATAATGATGCATTTTCCTCTTCGTGCCATGGTGCTGGAAGAAGATTGTCCAGAACTGCTGCTAGGAAAAAGATTGATTCGGAGTTACTCATCAAGAGGCTGGAGGAACAGGGTATTGAGGTTAGGGCAAAAACAAGGTCCATGATCTCTGAAGAGGCTCCTGAAGCTTACAAGAATGTGGATGATGTCGTGAGGTTGACTCAAGAGGCAGGCCTGGCGAGGCCGGTTGCTAGGCTTAGACCTCTTGGCGTCATCAAGGGATGATTATTTCTCGCGATATTCGATTCTGAGAACCTCTTGGTCGTCGACAACAGTATCTTCGTACGTATACACCCTTTCACCATCAAGTGTTACCACAATCTCATGCTCTTCATCTACCACATAGTCTAGTATCTGATTCTCATTGAAGGTCTCGCCCCACACAATGAAAAATGACTCGATTGGTACGTTGTACTTTTTATCCATTTCAATGTGAATCTTTCCTGTTGAATCGTGTGTGTGCACGCCCCTCATCGAGCAACCGTCGTGATTGATGCCCGTATTGGCAGGGATACTTACCTGCTGCCCATTGATGACTATCTCCAATATCGGATGGTAGTGGACACCTATGTTGCTGTGGTCGCCGAGACAAAAGTCTGCAACCTCCTGAGCATCATCCGCGATGGGGGGTGGAGCAAACTCATCCCACAACACGGCACCGATCAAAATGACGGTAAATGCTATGCCTCCAACCATTGCAGCTCGCGTTGCGTCCATAGGCCCGCGTACGATCACCCCATATTGAAACCTACTCACCGATTCGAAGGCCTATGTCCGAACCCGCCTACTGGACAAAAGCAGTGAAGCATCTCAGATCCGTTGATCCTATTTTGTCCCATGTAATAGATGAAAACCTACGTCCCTTTTTATCTCCAAATGGCAATGTTGGCAACACTCTGATCAAATCGATCGTTGGGCAGCAAATATCAGTGAAGGCCGCAGACTCGGTTTGGCGTCAAATGGAGAAACTTCTTGGCACCGTGGTTCCAGAGAACATTATTTCTTGTGGTCTTCATGATTTGCGAGGCTGCGGTCTTTCTATGCGTAAGTCAGAATACATACTAGATTTCAGCAGGTTGTGGGTAGATTCTCTTCGTGAACTTGATTGGTTTTCAATGGATGAGGATAGTGTAAGAAGCATATTGTTGGAGATACGCGGAGTCGGACCGTGGACTGTTGACATGGTTATGATATTCGCATTAGGTCAACCAGACATACTTCCTCTGGGCGATATAGGGCTGATTAGGGCTATTGAAAAAACATATTCTGAGGGATCTAAACTTGCTGTGGAGGAGATAATTGATATCTCAACTAATTGGATCCCCTACAGAACAGTTGCGACGTGGTATCTGTGGAGGGTCGTGGACCCTGAACCGGTGAATTACTGATTACATCGAATAACCACGTGGTATACCGTCCATACCTGCGGGTTTCATAGCCTGATCTGACCCATCAGACTCTTCCATTATTATTGTCAATAAGGTGTGTACCAGCACCCTAAGATCTTCGATCTCTTTCCTAAGTTCAACTACTTCTTGCATCGGCATCCCATCCGAAACGACTAGCGTTCCGGAGTACTTTTCATCACTTCTGGCTAATAAACAAGACAGGCCAGAAGTATACAGCATAACGATTTAGAGGGTTTCAGGCCAGTACGGGGCCAGAATCAATCGTCTTCATCCTCGTACTCTTCATCGTCATCCTCGTACTCTTCATCGTCATCCTCGTACTCTTCATCGTAGTCGTCATCCCTTTGCCCGCCTGCACGCATAGCCATGGCAATTCCAACACCCACGGTAATTATTGCAACTCCCCCGATAATGGTGTAGGCCAAAGTAGAGTCGCCTGAGCTAACACCAGATACATCGGCAGAAGAGACCACCATTCCTTCCACGGGATAAGCAAGATTCTGGAAATCGCCTCCATCAATCACATAGAGTACTGGGACGCCGGGCAGATTAGGTTCGAAAATCATGTCAACCACAACGCTCGTAGCGCCCGGCTCTAGGATTAGCTCAACAGACTCTGATGGTGGTGATTGAGACCATGATTCGCCACCGTTGTTCTGCCACAATGATACATCTACGGAGCCGCCGCGCTTGCCAGGATTGGACCAGAATGTCTTCACAGTCACTCTCTCTCCCGGAAGTGGCCTGTCTGTTGGTTCGAACACGGTGTTCGTCAGAGTCGGCAGGAATTCCATTATTCTGATATCGGCCCGCTTAGGATTGTCCTCGCTCCCCAGACCATTGACCTCATTTCCTGCGCGATCGGTTGAAACCACCCAGAATAAAATGTAGTCTCCCTCTACCAACTTCGTATTCACAAGGTACCCCATATCCAGTTCGCCTTGGTACACGTCAAATTGTTCCTGATCGAGAATAAGCGGTAAAAATCCACTTCCTTCAGCGCCAAGTGGGTCATTTCCGCGCTTGAATATCCATGCGACCTCGAGGTCGCCTTGTTGCATGCCCACTGAATCACTTAGCTGAAGAGTCACCTTCACCCTATTCAGGCGATCAGATTCCTCCACCGACAAAGAGCTGTCAGGATATGCTGTTTGGTCAAAGAGTATTGTTGGCGAGGAGGAGTCGACTGTGATTGAGGTGCCTGTATTCTCGGATGAGATGGCAGATCCAGGTGCGTTGACGACATTTGTTGTTACATCCATAATTGGGTACACTGGAGGTCTGTTTGGGAGCGTGAGATCCACCGTCCATGTGCCATCCTGCCCCAGCGAAGAGGCCTCGCTAACTCTCTCCGAGCCGTAAACAAATGAAACTTCAACCAGGGTTTCATCCAAACCAGACGTGAATGGGATCCCTGAGCCTGCATGTAATAGCGTTCCATTGACTCTGAATGAATCTCCCTTCATTAGATAGATGCCAGTCGCATCCGACTCACCAATCGGAAGAGTCAGGTCCTGTGTAAGGGTGGGTACGGCTTCCAACATGTTGTCTAGTTCCCATGAAAGTGAAGTCAGCAGAGATGATTGGGCGACCATTTGCAGATCATCCGTTATTCTGGCTCTTGGGCTACAGTCCGAGTCGCCAGTGTTCCACGGGTAGTTCCAATCGAGAGTGAAATCAAACTCTACAGAGAGGATTGAGTCGGACTCCATCGGAGTGGCTCTGGCATCCATGAGATGTACGTATGAGTCCTCAGGAGTGGAGAGAATCTGCTCAGCTGGATTCCAAAACATCTTGCCAAGTCCTGTTGGTCCATCGTCGCAAAGCATTACCTCAATGCCATCTAGAGTCGCGATTCCGTTAGGTTCGTCAATTACCATGGTGAACGTGTGCTCGACCCCTGGTAGTAGATAGCCGGATTTTCTATCAAGTGAGAATCCTGAACCCATAATCTGTGTTTCGACATCCTCAGCAACCAGCATAGTCGCCCATGCTTCGGATGCTCCGGGCCCACCCCCTGTGTTGCCTGACTGATATGTTCGTCCAGACCAGTCAGTACCTTCGATGTACAGGTAAACAGGACTATTGAAGGGTACGCCCGTCAAATCGATCCCTGCGAAATTCTTCTGTTCCTCGCCTGAGAAACCAATGGACAGGGGAAGTGTCATTGAGCTGTATTCTGTTGGGTCGGGAACGCCATCATCATTTGCGTCGTCCATCACTGTACGCCAATACCTCAAAGTGACTTCTGATGCTCTCGCATCGGCGTCAGACACTGTCACGTAAACTGATAGCGGCATTTCCGGGTCGACAATCTTTCCAGCTGCGTTCTGGAATCCGAGGGGAGTCAGTATCTGAATTGGGCCCGCCACAGGAGGCTCGGAATCTACCTCCGCTTGGACGCTGGGGGGGTCGATGGTTAGGTCCTCGGCGTTAACGATAGGCACGGTGGTTGAGCCAATAGACGTGAGCAGTGGCTGCAGTGTTATTGAAGACATGCCCGGAGGAATCGTCAAATCTCCACTGAAGATTCCACCAGAATGCGAAGTTAATGGGACAACGACTCCTGACAAATCGACTGCTGGGGAGAAGTCTCCTGAGTCAGGCCTCAAATCCTCTGAGCCCTGGAAACGAACACTGCCCTCTATGGAGATCACGTTTCCAGGATCTACAGGGAACGGGTACATTGAAGAGAATTGGTTTGAAAGAGTATTGCCGAGGTGATTGACAACCGTGAAAGAATCGATTTCTAAATCATTCTCGTATGCAGACCTTCCACCAATGCCACTTGATGCCTCGGCGGACCATCGAGTCTCGCCATTCAGGTCGGTGGCGCTGGAAGACCATGATATCGATGAGAGGTCATCAGGGCCCCATGTGGCGGATATCGACCAATTGATCAGTATCCTCTCAGTTCCATCTTGATTTGTTACAAGTGTTGATGTTGACTCGGAGGTTGAGAGGTCAAGTCCGGGTATCGAACCGGATTGGGCGAAAGACACCGATCCTTGGTCAGACCAGTCACCGTCGGATGAGTAGGCGGAGTATGTGGTACTATCTCCGTCTTCTGTGGTTCCAGTCAGAATCACTGATGAAATCTGACTGTTATCGAAGAGATGGCTGTGTTCAGTCGCAAGATGGTATAATTCAGCCCTTGGTGCGAATGTATTGGGTGGGCTGAACGGATGATTTGTTGTGATGTAATCGTACTCCGCGCCGCCGCCTATTGATATCATACCCTCGAGGGCGTTCACTGCGACATTGACATCCGTATTGGAGGAATTCGATTGGGCCGCTGTTATGGCACTTGTCACAACGTTCTGCAAGCCGGATACATTCTCGTGAAGATAGTAAGATATTCCTAAGGTCGCGATGGTAACAGTTTGAGGAGCAGTTGATGAAATTTGGAAATCTAGTTGCTTCCATTGCCTGCTTGTTGATGGGTCTGTTAAACTCGGTTGGGCGGAATTAATCTGAGAAATCATTGCACCATTGAAATGAATCACTGAAGGTCCTGTCCCTGAGCTGTATGTTGACTGAGATGCAGACCCTAATGATACCAAAACGGGAGAGTCGAAGTTTGGCGAGCCAACGGGAGATACTGCCATGAAGCCGGCTGCAGCCCATGATGTCCCTTCCACGTTCGTATCCGTGGATGTGCCAGAAGGCACGAGGACGGAGATAGTCGAAGGGTTAGATGGTGTGAGGGATATAGCTTCACTTCTTTGCAACGTGCCCCCCTCTATCAGGGATTGCCAACCGAGGTTGCCGTAGCTGTTGCCGATAGGGAAAGCCCAATCATCTGTACCGTCCGAACCCAAATCTACAGTCGGAGATCGTGCCGGCTCTGCAAATTTGGCAGAGATATTCAGTTGATTTATGCTGCCGGTTGGAGATAAGGAAATGGTAGCACGGTATCCTGGTTGGAGCCATGGGAATTCCACTAGTCCCCCTGTCACTCCCTGTGGTCCTATAACAGCGCCATTCGCGTCTTTGAATGTGATCGAAACTCCTGAGTAGTCCCCTGACACAGAAAGAGCCCTTATTGGTCTTGAGGAGGTGAGGTATTCGGAATCAATTGTGCCTGCTATTCCTGTGCTGACGATATAATCCCCCTCTATGACCGTGCTTGGGCTGAAAGACCAACCATTAGAGATCCCTGAAGAGGAGGATAGTGTCCTGAAACCGTCCAGCCTAACTGAATTAATCATGGGAGTCAGGCTGGAATTGACAGTCTCAAGGTGAATCTGTAACCTCACAGAGGAATGAGTCGCAGAGTCTATGCCTGCGAGGGACAGTGGCAATTCTCTCATGTCAAATCCTTCTATGGCGTCCATAGAATCGGAATCCAAGACGGAAATCAAAACCCTGGTTCCCTCAGGAATTTTAGCATCAACATCGACATAGCCCATATTGAAACTTGATTGGTTAGAAATGTCCACTGCGGGAGATGTCCATGATCCATTTGAACTGTAGTTGGGTATCAGTATGCCGAAATCATCGACGTAGAATCCTTCATATGTTTCAGAACCACTATTCTGGCAGCATGTGTCCGAAGAGAATTGTATTCTGAATTGCATTTGTTCACCGGACCATTGATCTAGTGGTGCTTCTCTTTCAGACATCTCATCAAGTCCGCATTCTCCATCAAACCACAACTCTTCTGTCCCCCACGGATTGTTCCATGTCGAGGTTCTGACGCCATCATACCATCCAGCCAATGAGGGCTGGAAATGCTGCCATGACCCTCCATTGACCCTGTACTGTAGTTGTGCGCCGTCTGTGCTGTAGAGAGGGTCCATGCAACTCCATTTCTCGAAATGAAGTGTTGCGCCAGAATCCGGAATATCATAGTTTGGAGAGAGAAGATATCCATTCTTATTATCCGAATATGGCCCTGACAAATCTGTCCCGTAAAGATACGGGAAGCTTGCTGGCTCTTGAAGAGTGAGTGATGAATCTAAGAATCCGTAATCCCATGTGTCAGAAGCCCCGGTGGTGCTCCAACCAGGAGCGTGGGTATTCTCAGGTGCAGTGGCATATGAATTCTCAAATCCAAGGGATTGATCTATGCTGCCGCCGAACAGCTGGATATGATTCCAGTCATCGACGCATACTGTTGGGCAGTATCCGCCTGTAGCAACATAATGGTAGAATGTCGTGCCGGTGCCCAAATCATCTGACCAGTGTATTGCAGTTCCAGGGGTCACTAAGGACACATCTGTCAAGAAGACCCCCTCGAAATTATCCTGCGGACTCCCGTAAGTCACAGAGCCGTCAGTATCAACAAGAATTCGGAGATAGACGTTATTCAGGTTGAGGAACTGCGCGGGGACAGTATACTGCTGAATAACAAGGCCTCCGCTTTGATCGCCAGATGAGCCGGGTATGGCTCCAGACCTGTCATCGCAAGCAGTACTCGTCAAAGATGTCGAAGAAGAAATGTCGACCCACGTGGCGTTGTTTGTGGACATCTCCACGCAGTAGTTG
>PBBV01000012.1 GCA_002717835.1 Methanobacteriota archaeon | reverse complement strand
GCTGGAACGTCATAGTAAGTCGTCATACCTTCACCCGTGCGTCCCGCCCGTCCAACAGACCGTATTTAACCGTGATGACACGGTTTTGCTGATTCCCATTGGTTGTTTTCTCACAACAAGCATTGAATAATTGGGGCCATTTGGAAAAATACGTGAAGAAATCACTGTCAAAGAATCCAAACATGCTTCGTACCATGATTGGAACTGGAATGACATTAATCGTACTACTATCCTATGCTGTTTACTCTAACACAGTTAACTCCGAGTACTACGAGTACAACACAACAAACGAGCATGAATCCATGGATCTTACCCAAGAGTCGGAGGGATTGGCCCAGTGGTACTATACCACAACAGATGCGATAACCTGGGTAAATTTCACCGTATACGACGCACCTTCAGGTTCAACTCTTATCGTCGAAGCAGAGGGTACAAATTGGTCCCACTCGCCTAATTTAGGCCTGACCGATCAGAGCTATATTTGCAATGAGCCAAACTCAGACTATTCAGACATCTTAGATACCTGCGAATATAGTAGAACTCATACCATGGACTTAGTAAATGGTAGTGGAACCCTAAGAGGTCGAGTATCTCTAGAATTGCCTATCAAGGGCAAGGGCTACTTGGAAAGTGAGAACATTGAAAGCGCCCAGAAAGAAGCAAACTCTCTAATTTCCAGTGCGCAAAAGACAATCACATGGAAGGTGAAAGTTGTTAGCGATGGTGAAACTCATTCTAGCGCCGGAATGCTTGTCGAATCGGAGTTTTCCTCCCATCAACTGGTTTCCTTGTCTAAGTTCAAAATCAATCCTGTCGAAGAGACCGTATACAGCTTCTCTGCCCTAGTTGGATGCTTTTTCCTTGTTCTAGTGATACCCTTGATGATTTACTTCTCAGCGAGGTACAGGGAGAGTCTAAACGAGGGCAAAAGAGCATCTATCGATGATTAATTCAGATAACAGAGGGTCCGATATCCCAATCGTAATCATCTTTCATTGCGGTTAGTGACACTAATCCTATTTCTACAAACATTGCAATTGAATTGCTCACTCTTTCGTCTACGGGGGAAATCGTCTCATCAAATTGGGCATCCATTTCCTCTATGATTTCTCGAACGTTTCGCGTTCCATCCATTAACAACCATAGGGCGCTGTTCATCTCGTCCATTGGACGTCTTACGAACATAGGAGCTCCCACAATCCTAGCAACCCTTTCCTCAATTTTACTGAGTTTCTTATCTAAAGTGATTTCGATAAATCCGCTTTCCAGAATCGTCCACTCGACTTGTCTTCTTACTGGAAATATGTCCATAACGACTTCATCCTTAGATATTGATTAACATGTAAATAGAGGTCGAAACTCCTATAAAAACTGCAATTCTTAATGCAACAATATTCTGGATTACGTATCTGGACCACCAGGCCGAGACTCCGGCGATAGACATTAGCAGTAACGAATATACCATGTTGGGTGTCAAGGATTCACCAGACACTACTACCTCCTCAATTTGGTAGTATTTTCTATCAATGATGATGAAATCGACAATACACGATCCTTGATATCTGAGCTTAGGAGCTCTCCATCTTCGTCGAAAGCACTCTTGATGTGTGGTACAGCCACCTGTTCTGGAATCACCCAGCCATGTATCCATCTCGCTGCAATCCTCATATGGTTGAGTGTGTTATTGCTAGTTTGACCACCTAAAGTACTGACTAAAGCGAAAATCTTGCCTGAAGTATGCTTCGAATACAACCAATCAAGGCTATTCTTCATCACGCCACTCATAGTTCCGTGATATTCTGGACTCGATAGGACATACGCATCTGCGGAAACTGCCATCTCTTGGTAGTCTTTGACGTTTGAATCGTCCCACGAACCTTCTGCCCCAACAAGTGGCAACGGCCTTTTTCCATGGTCCCAGACCACTGTTTCTGCACCGAGATTCCCGCACTCTTCGAGAATAAGCTCCAGCATTCTGCCGTTTGCTGAGTCTAAATCGTAAGAGCCGCAAATACCCATCACTACTATCGGTTCGTCCATGGACATCACACATGGCAATCGGTCTTCAATTGTACCTTTCTACTATTTTTCAGAATACTTATTCATTGGTGATTTTCCCAATGGGTATGAGTGGACTCATTGAATCTATGAAATTAGGCGCCACTCTAACCAATAAGGGAGATTACTCAACAGCTATTCTAAGATATCTTGATGCTCTTGAAATTGACAAGGATAATGCTACAGCCTGGTTCTGTTTAGGAGTATTGTACAGTAAGACTGGCTCATTGAAAGAAGCAGTTGAGGCCTTCGAGAAATGCGATGAAAAATATCCAGATCACCCCCCGACCCTAGCCAATCTAGCCTATCTTCTAGTAGAGAGTGAACCAGAGAGGGCTAGTGATTTTGCGAAAAGAGCAATTCCGCACCTCGAACAAGATGAGGAACTGAGTGTTATTGCATCAATATCCAAGCCCGAAGAAACCAAAGAATTAGTTTTCATAGAATCACAACCAGTTAACGAAGATCCAGTTGATCGAATGCAAAATATGGGCATTTCCCGTGATTCCGACAAGTCTAGCAGACAAAAAGAGGCTCGTGAGCTATCGTCATCAGGCGATCATTCAACTGCTGTTTCAATCTGGAAGGATCTTTTAGATCAGTCTCCAGATTCCCCGGAAATATGGAGGGGACTCGGTGAAGCATTAAGTTCAGCGGGTTACGAAGACCGTGCTGTACAATGTATGAAGAGAGCCGATCAAATAGAATCCGAGACCAATGAGCAATCTGAGCCAGACATAAGCACAGGAATTCATGATGATGTTGACGATGATGAACTGTTACTTATCGCAGCAGACGAGGTTCGATCAGCACCAGTTCAAGAGGAAAGAGGAAGCCTTGACGATTCTCTGGGTTGGTATAATATGGGCATTAACCTGTTAAGTGAAGGGAAGAACAATGAGGCACTTTCTAGCTTCGAGAAGGCCATTGGGGGGTGCCCGCCGAGTGAAGTTGAGCTCAGGGTAAAGGCACAGAATGGAAGAGGGAATGCATTGTACAATGAAGGTAGATACCCTGAAAGCATTGTCGCGTACCATACTGCTATAGGTTTGGACCCACAATCCGTCTCAGGGAGGACTTTGTTCAACATGGGGTCATCTTATGCTGCGGTAGAGATGTTCGATGATGCAATAAAATGCTTCACTCAATCTTTAGAGAGGGGTCTCGATGAGTCCGAGGCCGAACTATGCAATAAGCAGATTAGCAGATGCAGGGTGTTATCCAGGGAACAGGCCAAAAGACAGGCTCGGAGTATCAGGTAGACGTGATCCTAACGATTACTGATTTGCTAGTAGGAGTATTGCTCTTATCGGCAACGCTGTTTAGCGGGATTAGTACATTCGCTTCTGGGAAATAAGTAGCGACATTTCCCTTAGGAATATCATACTCAACCACCCTCCATCTATCAGACGTCACAACTTTTTGATCGAATTCAGATGATATTGACACCTCGTCAAACTCTTCCCAACTATTTTCCTCCATATCGGATTTATTCATCAGAACAACTCTCCTACCAGAGTAAATCCCACGGTATCTGTCATTATCTGTGTAAACTGTGGTATTGTATTGGTCATGAGATCTGATTGTCATCATGAGAAACTCACCATCCTTAGGAGAAATTGAAACCAAATGATTGGAGATAAAATTCGCTAAGCCAGTTTTGGTAGGGAATATTCTCGAATCCCTTGGAGGATTAGGTAAATAGAAACCACCATTTTTCCTGCACCTTTCATTGTATGAATCAAAACCTGGAACCACATTCTCAATACTATCCCTAATCATATCGTAATCTGCGGCAAGTTCTCTCCACATAATTCCTGAAAATCCTATTTTATCCTCAATTGCCATGGCTATTCCGGATACAATGCTCGCCTCGGATCTTAGATTTTTGCTAGCAGGTGGACGATTTCCAATAGACTTGTGTACCACTCCCATCGAATTTTCTACCGTAACAAACTGTGCATTGCCCCCCGACTCGTCGCGCTCCGTCCTCCCTAAGCAGGGTAGGATTATGCCTATCTTCCCGGTTACCAGGTGAGATCGATTCGGTTTGGTTGAGATCTGAACAGTGAGCGAGCAGTTTCTAATCGCTTCTGAAGTGGCATTTGTATCGGACATTGCAGATATGAAATTCCCCCCCATAGAAAGGAATATCCGGACTTCTCGTTGCAACATACTTTTGACTGCACCAACCGAATCAAGCCCTCTGGTTCGGAGCTTTTGTATTCCGAACTCTCTTCTCAAAGAATCCATAAACTCCGATGTAGGATTGTGGTTTATTCCCACAGTTCGATCACCTTGGACGTTAGAATGTCCTCTAACTGGGCACAATCCAGCCCCCTCTTTCCCAATGTGCCCTCCTAGTAGTAGAAGGTTGGAGATTTCTTGTATCGTTGGTACGGAGTTCTTGTGCTGAGTAAGGCCCATCGCCCAACAGCAGATTGTTGCTTTCGACTTGGCAATCGTATTCCCAATCCTTTCTATTTCTTTTCTTTCAACTCCCGACAACATGGAGATTTTATCCCATGATGTATTTTGTACTTGCGTTTCGTAGTCTTCGTAGCCTTTCGTGAACGTGGAGATAAATTTAGAATTCTCTAGTGACCTTTCAACTATTACCTTGGCAAACCCCCTGAACAGCGCCTGATCCCCGTTCAAACACACCCTGACATGCTCATCCGAAATTTCTGTTCCGTAACCTAAAACTTCTAGAGGGTTCTGAGGATGTTTAAATCTAATCATCCCCGTCTCAATTAGAGGATTTATCGAAATAATTGATGCACCGTTCTTCTTGGCGTCCCTCAGAGCCGTCAACATTCTTGGATGATTAGTCCCGGGGTTTTGCCCTACTACAATAATTAAGTCCGCCTTATCGAAGTCTTCTAGTTTGACAGTGCCCTTCCCTATTCCTATTGTTTCATTCAGCGCTATTCCTGATGATTCATGACACATATTGGAGCAATCTGGGAGGTTGTTGGTGCCATACCTCCTAGCGAGCAATTGCCACATGAAAGCAGCCTCGTTACTTGTCCTACCAGATGTATAGAATACAGACTGATTCGGAGCTAAAGGAGCCATCTCAGACGCAATTTTCTCAAACGCGTCATCCCATGATATGGATTCATAATGATCTGATCCCTCCCGAAGAATAAGGGGATGTGTTAGCCTGCCCTGTGAATTGAGCCATTTATCGGATTTTAACGATAAATCCCTAACAGTCCATCTGGACCAGAATTCAGGACCGGCCTTTTTCTTTGTACCCTCATCCGCTATTGCCTTGGCACCATTCTCACAAAACTCAGTGATTGTACGCGAACCGTCAGGATCTGGCCATGCACATCCTGGACAATCAAAACCCTGGAATTTATTGACCTTGTAAAAATTAGTCAATGAACCGATTAATCCCATTTTGGAGAGTCCGTGCTTTGCTGTAGAGATGATTGCCGGAAGACCAGCAGCGGATTTACTCTGAGGTTTCCTCTTAGGTAACGCATCTTCGAGTGGCGTGGTAGCCTCAGGTGTCAGCCTCATGTAACAAAACACATGGCAGTACTCTTCAAATTAATGTGGTTAAGATAATGACTACTCTACTATTCCCACCATTGTGGCAAAAGATGCTCATGTTGTTACTGGAGCATTCGGGTATTCAGGACGTTGGATAGCCAAGGAGTTACTGAATCGCGGGTACAGAGTTAGGACCCTGACAAATGCGATAGGAAGGGACGACCCATTTANGGGNCAAGTGGATGTAAGGNCAATNAATTTTTCAAACCACGATTCGTTGGTATCNTCTCTCTCCGATGCAGATGTTCTATACAACACCTATTGGGTAAGGTATGAAGACAAGAAAGGCGGATATGCGCACGACTTAGCCGTTTCAAATACTAGGAGACTAATCTCTGCAGCTGAGGATGCAGGAATAAGGAGAATCGTACACTTTTCAGTTGCAAATCCTGAAAAGGCTCCAGATTGGACCTATTTCATTGGGAAGATGGAAGTTGAGAGAATGATAACCGAGTCCNAGCTATCACATGCAATACTCCGCCCTACNGTATTTTTTGGNGGCAACAGAGATGTATTGATCAATAATATGGCATGGTTAATACGAAGNCTTCCTGTTTTCGGTGTCTTTGGCCTAGGATCCTATCCGATACAACCTGTGCATATCTCTGATGTTGCTCGAATAGCAGTGGAACAAGGNGCCCTGAATGAGAATATGGTNCTAGACGTTGCAGGGCCTGAAAAATTCTCATATTATGAGTACGTCGAATTAATTGCGAAATCTATGGGGCTAAGAAGAGCGATAATTCCGGTCCCACCGATNGCCGCGTGGGTTGTTGGCAAGGTTGTNGGAATTCTTGTCCGTGACAGAGTCATTACCAGAGCTGAAATTCGTGGACTTATGAATGGACTGATGGCTTCGGACGAAAAGCCACTAGGGGTAGTAAAATTCTCAGATTGGATTGAAGAAAATGGCACCAAATTGGGACTAAGGTATCAGAATGATATGAAGGAAAGGAAGTACCAATCCCCATCACTATTCTACCACCCTCCTAACTCCACTAAATAAAGTCAAACCATCATCTCTTGCGAAGCANCCCAAAGTGAGCCCATATTCGTTCGATACATCAACNGCAAGGCTACTTGGAGCGCCAATTGCAATCATTATTGGAAAGCCCCCCCTTATGCACTTCTGTACCAATTCAAAAGAAGCCCTTCCAGATACGAATGCACCAAATCCAGGTTTTGGTATCAAATCTCTTTCCAAGTAATAACCTACCATTTTATCGAAAGCATTGTGCCTCCCCACATCCTCGAATACACAATCTATTGCCCCATCGCCTGTGAAGCTTGCACAAGCATGGGATCCGCCTGTACGAGAGAAGATGGGCTGGCCAGAATGAATTGAATTAAGACAGGCCGCAACTGCATCTAGAGAAATTGTCATTTCCTCATCTAGAAGGGCATCTTCCAACTCAATTAGCCCATTGAGGTCTGATCTTCCACAGAGTCCACAAGAAGATGTTACTGTGCTATTCCTTTGATGTAAATCCGAGTCGAAAGATGAAGACTCATTGAGTAATACCGATGCTGTCCCGTCATCGATGTTTATACTGGAAACGTCTGCAATAGATTTGATCACTCCTTCTGAGTATAGGAATCCTAGTATCAGCCTCCTGTCTTCACCTTCAGTCCTCATGGTAATTCCCATCTCAAATGTACGGTTTTTGCNATCAGTTACATTAATTGATAGAGGAGATTCAGAGGCTACATAGTCCAATTCTCTGGAAATTCCTGCACGACTTAGTCTTGCAATCTCCCTAGACTNGATCCCGTCCACAACATTACGATAGCAGGGTGATTGATATGTGTGACGAGTAATCTAAGCAACTGTTGAAATATTATCGATTATTAAGAAAAAAACATGGGCATACTGGGCGGCGAGGGATTTTCCCTTCCTGTNGTTTCTGAGACAGAAGTCGTTGATGTCAAACTGAACTTTACTGATAGAGCATTACGCGCGCTGAAGCAAAACATGAATGGAGACGAAGAAACTCACGTTNTGGTNATCAGCGCGCAATCCGGAGGCTGCTCAGGGTATCTTTACGATATGAAAATCATAAAAAGGCCAGNGGATGAAGGATTTCAGCAGATTTCGATAGGCGGAATTAATGTGTTCGTCCATAATAAGGACAGCTCGATGCTAAATGACATCCNGATTGATTTCAAAGAGACCCTGATGGGTGGTGGATTCCAAATAGAGAACCCCAATGCTGACAGGGCATGTGGCTGCGGGCAGTCATTCGGCTGAGGTTATTCCTTGCGCAATAACGCCTCTGGAGAGGAGTATTACGTGCGCTCGCAGAGTGTAACACTCTTGCAGGGCAATGACTCAACCAATGTCATCGATAGGGTCGTCTCGACCAGGATTGTAGATTCACCGGATAGCCACGCTATAGACGTACTATTCTGCGATTACAATGGCCGAATCNCAGATATCGGNTCAATTTACAATATACAAGAAAAAATACTACTTTTGTCATCAGAAGAGATGGGGGACAAAACAAGAAAGAGGTTNATCGACGGGAAATCTTGGGATGAGNAATGCGATATAATCATCGCAGATGAAGCGATAGGAAGGATTTCTCTAGTATCCGCAGACTTTCAATCGATACTTACTAGGATGGGATTCGAGGNAATAGATCTTGAAAGAAATAGAGTAATGGAAATCGGNGATATGATCGTAGTACAATCGGAATTTCCCGGCGGTTCGGTACTCGATGTCCTATTGCCACGAAACCAGATGAGTGACTTCATTGCGATACTTGACGATGCGGAATATTCTGAAATGAGTGATAATAGGTGGAATTTCGTCAGATTAAGAGTTTGCATTCCAAGCTTAATTGACATTGGGGGGAATCTCCCTAATGAATGTGGGATGATAAATCGGATCAGTAATGATAAGGGGTGCTATCCGGGACAAGAAGTTCATGCGAGGTTAGAAAGCCGCGGCAGGACTGTNAAGATGCTTTGTCTACTTACGGGTGATTCACCGATTANTCCTGGGAAANACCGGTTATCTAATGGGTCGCCTGCGCATATTACATCTTGCGANTCNTCAGACAGTGTATCCTATGGAATCGTGAAACTACGNGTTGATGACATTGATTCAGGCTCTGTAAATCTGGATGGGGCTAACTGGAAAGTCGAAGCTCTCACGTNNCTTTGAGTAAGTCATCGTAGTCCTCATCTGCCTCCAGCCATAGTGATAGGGGCATTAGTGGTACAAGTCTCAATGTACCTAAATTCCTATTGAAGAGGTATACATCAGGCTCAAAAACCTCGACCATTTGTTTTTGAAATGTCATTCTTACTTCATCGCCCCTGGTCCTGAAGAAAAGGATTTCAACAGTTATACCTATTATTGTGGCTGTATACAAGACAAGTAGAACACTGATTGAAAATGGAACTGGATCAATTAAGAGTTCGCCTGTTCGAATCTTCGATCCATACATGAGCTGCCTAGATAATAGGAAAATTANCCCCACTCCTACCCATGGCCCAAGNTTCTCGTCAACATACGACTCCATAGGTATGATTCTTCTATTAGTGGGATCTGCNAATGTTAGGGTACTCTCTGTAGCCGCCCTGATGACTGAAATTGCAGAGACCAATATGATGTATACCAGTGCACTTAGAAGAAGAACATTGAATGAGCTCATTGGCGAATATGACACGATTAGGTANGCAAATAGGCCAAGAAATACAGTTGTAGGCATTCTGTGTATTGAAGCTAGAGCTTTCCCGAATTGCTTGGATCCNTCATCAAGTCTGGGGATTCCTATAATTTCCCATCTAGTATATCTCTGGATTATAATTGCCACTCCGGATANTGCCTTCTTTTTGATCAGAATCCACTCAACTANTTTCAGCAGGGGCATCATCGGGATGCTGATGATAGCAGCGAAGATGCCTACTAGAGGCCACAAAATGAGACTAGGGAAAAGGAGAAAATGTTGCAACCGGAGTCTATGAAGTAAATCCGATTCTATCCTACCTTGCCTATCAGATGAGACGTGCACCTTCCTTGCTTCTGCGTCCAACTCCCCCCTGTAACGAGCAAGGGGCATCCCTGCATCGAGTACCCTCCGAACCTTTTCTCGATAGTGCTCATGCTCTGGTTCAATGCCGACCCACCATCTCCATGCNAACGATACAGGTAATGCAAAAATAACTGGTGATGCCAATATCAATACCGAGGTCAACATAGCTTCGTAATCGTCGACCATGCGGTCGCGTGCCGAAAGAGCGCTATAATGAAACGGTTGGCATTATAGATATTCGACTATATTGCGGCATGATAGTTATCGGACACAGCAGACCAATTCACTACATTCCACCATGCAGCGATGTAGTCCCCTCTNCCTGGCCCATAATTTTTGTAATATGCATGTTCCCAAACGTCTAGGCCNAAGATCGGTATNCCTTCGCCCAACATGAGGGGATTATCCTGATTTGCAGTTGAGCAAATAGAGAGTTGACCATCTGAAACNCATAGCCATGCCCAACCACTGCCGAATCTTGTCATCGCTGCATCACTGAACTGTTCTTTCATAGATTGGAAAGATCCGAAAGAGTCTGTAATCGCATTTGCAAAATCTCCCACGGGTTCTCCACCGCCGTCGGGGCTCATCGTCTCCCAGAAAATTCTATGGTTCCAGAATCCTCCTCCGTTATTCCTAACTGCAGCGTTATCCATGTGATTAATCATCAATTCCTCAATTCCCAGAGAGTCCATTTCTGTACCCTCGATCGCAGCATTCAGTTTAGCGGTGTATCCAGCATGATGCTTGGAATGGTGTAGCTCCATTGTCTCCGCATCGATGTGGGGCTCTAGTGAGTCGTATGCATATTCAAGTTCAGGTAAGTCAAATCCCATTGTATCTGTGGATGAATTAGGGGTACTAAATATCAACCCACCGGCATGATACTCACAATGTTGATGCACGTAATGTTCCAGGTATGGGCATGGCCCGTATCGCTGTAACAGATGGAATGTCCGATGAGGGAGTTGAAATTCTTGAGAATGGTGGTCATGAGGTGGTCTTGCGGCACCACGAGCCAGAAGAAATCGCTAATGGTTCGCTGCTAGAATTTGATGCGGTAGTAATCAGGAGTGCCACAAAACTTCCATCGGAACAAATCAAAGCATCTGTGAATGATAACGGTGGAATTAGATTCATCGGGAGGGCAGGAGTAGGAGTGGATAATATCGATATCGCTGAAGCGAGGAAATGGGGCATCACAGTGTGCAATACCCCGGGAGCATCGACTCGTAGTGTCGTGGAGTTAACTATTGGACATCTGATAGCCTCTACAAGGCATATAGCACGAGCAGATAGGACTCTTCGAAATGGAGAGTGGGCAAAGAAACTATTGAGAGGTTCTGAGATAGGTGGAAAGAGGCTGGGCCTAATTGGGTTCGGAAGAATAGCCAGAGGTGTTGCTTCGATTGCTTCATCATTTGGCATGGAAGTCCATGCTTTCGATCCCTTCGTCGATGATGCTCCTGAGGGTGTTCTATTACATGATGAGGTGGATGAAATTTTCAGATATTGCACCCACATATCTGTACATTGTAATTTGAATGAGCAAACAAGGAATCTGGTAAACTCTGAACGAATATCCATGATGCCTGGAATGGGCCTAGATGGTATTGAATGCGGCAATCACATAGTTAGTTGTGCAAGGGGCGGCGTGGTGGATGAGTTCGCTGCTTCTAAGGCTCTGGAGTCAGGTCAACTAACATCACTAGCACTAGATGTGTTCGAAGTAGAACCTCTTGTAGAGAGTGACCTGCTACGCCATGATTCCTTCCACGGTAGCCCACATATTGCAGCTTCTACTCTGGAGGCACAGGCTCGGATAGGAACTGAAATGGCCGGATTGCTCATAGAGTATTTCGAAAATGGGAGATGCAATAATTCCCTTAATTGACCTACTAAAACTCTAGATTGTGCATCTTTACCAAAGCGTCAGAGAATAAATTCAGGTACTCAGGAATTTGAATATCTGAAATTGGAGATTTAAGGGAAAGTCCCCGATCCTTTTTTGCTTTCCAAACCATTGAATTGAATTCTTCCAAGGACTCAGTTTTGTCTCTAATTTCTTCAAACAACTCGGCACCGGGAAATGAAGGAAGCCTTGGAAATTTTCTGACATCCACTGAACTAGAATCATAGAGTGTTGTGCTTAGATAATGTGTGAAGAATGGACATATTGGGCTAAATGCACTGAGAAGATCACGCACTATCCTGTGTATTGTCCACGTAGCCGAGATATCTCCCTCATAGAGCCTAGTCTTTGACATCTCGAGCCAGTGACTAGGGAAAATCCCGGTAGCAAAGGACTTCAGCGTCTGAGCTGCAGTGTAAATATCGACATCTTTCCATGCATCCTCTACTAAGGCCATGGACCGATCAAATTCAGACAGGATCCATATGTCCTCTATATTCAATTCAGGTGGTGAAGAAAAGTCATCAGGAGCTTCGAATTGGCTTGCAAACCTTGCTACATTGAATATTTTAGTAAGTACGCCGTAATACTTAGTCTCAATCTCTTCTGGATTGATGTGGAAGTCATCACCCACCTGCGCATCGCAGGCCTTCCAAAGTCGGAAGCACTCACTTCCGATTTTGTTTGCCTTCAGCACTACTTGCTTGCCATCGGCCCCCTTTATCTTCCATGCACCGGTCNTACCGCCAGCTCCACATTCTAGAACGCTATCCGCGTCTATGCCGTTTCCCAATGACTTCGACATCTTCCTACCCCATGGATCCATTCCAAGGCCGTCTACCCAAATTCTTTGGAAACCAGGACGATCTAGTAAAAGTGCGCTCTTCAGCAGTGTATAGTATAACCATGTTCTGACAATTTCCTTACCCTGAGGCCTAATTGAAGTCGGAAATGCCCTATCAAACAATTTCGGATCCGTCAAATAACCAGAGACATATAGATTGGAATTTGAAGAGTCCATCCAAGTGTCAAAGACCTTCTCCTCNCCTGTCAATTTTCCGAGTGTCGAGCTCAATTCCCGGTAGTATCCAAGCGTAACCTTGCTCTCTCTATCAACCACCTCAGAGTCACCAGGGGGTGAGTCCCTCCATGGTTGCACATAGGATCCTCTTGGGGGAACGACAACTTTNGTTCGGTCCTCTGAGTACCAGATGGGAATTTCGGTATGGTACCACCTACGTCTGCTGATGGGCCAGTCAATGGATATGCCGTCTATCCAATCATGCAAAAATTGCCGGTTCCTCTCGGGTATGAATCTACTTTCCTTTGAAAGTTCCATCAGCCTATCCAGAGTATGAGTCTGTCGTACATACCACTCCTTTAGTAGAATAATCTCNATTGGGTTTCCTCCCCTTTCGCTAACTGGTACTTCTTGTAAACGATTTTCGGTAGAGACTAGATTTCCTGATGTTCTTAGTAGTTCTATTGCACTTGTTCTGGCCTCAATTACCTTCATTCCAGATAATGGCCCTGCAATTCCTGTCATTTCACCATCAAGATTAATCGCTACAAATGGACTCAATCCAAGCTCTCTGAAAATGGAGACATCATTCTGGTCACCATAAGAGCAAACCATCAGAATCCCACTACCGAAATCCATCTTTACTGACGGATGGGGGGCAATCTCGACAAATTGGTCTCGTTCTGATACCTCAATGGGGAGTTTCACCCTCTTGCCTAGCAGGTGACGGTATCTATCATCCTCAGGATGTACGACTACTATTCCACAAGCACAAATCATCTCTGGCCTTGTAGTTGAGATTATGATCTCTTCCCCNTCCTCAGTGTTCCACTTCACATTGCATAGTTTGGCTTCTCTCTGAACCCTCTGGACCTCCGCATCGGCAATCGTGGTGCCTTCTACTGGATCGTAAATATTGGGCCTAAGGTCTTCTACAATATCGCCACTCTTGAAAAGCTCAACGAAAATAGACTGCGATACTGCCCTGTAGTCGGGGGCGTCTGTGAGATATTCGTTCTCATAGTCACAAGATAGCCCGACTCTTTTTGCAGTATTNCGCATAGCCTTGGTGTATTCCTCAATTGTTTCCGAACAAAGCTCTAGGAATTCAGCCCTATCATATGTTCTCATCTTCTTNCCTGTTTTCTTTTCAACGGTGAATTCGATATTGATGCCATTCCGATCCACGCCCCAGGGGAATTTCACTTCTTTACCCAGTAACCTTTGGCTCCTCGCAATAACATCGATCATGCTGTACTGGGCAACAGCCCCGATATGCCATGTTCCACTNGGATACGGAGGAGGGGTGTCAATGACGAATATCTCCCTGTCTGTTTCTTTATTGAACGCGTATCTTTTTCGATAANCCTCTTCATCATAGTGTTCCCTTTGAATTCGCTTCTCGAGGTCTACACTCCACCGCTTGTCTGAAATCTTAGGCTGTCCCATGAACACTACCGATTATTTGGCAGAGAGTCGTGTTATTGACCATTGCCGTGTAGTCGTAAAACGGATTTGAGAGAATCATCTTTGCCGAGGGGTTGAAGGTATGCCGTTTCACGTCACGACGGGAGGGNCATGGCTAGGGAAGATTCTCAAAACCTCATTGGCCGCTTTTTGGCGGGCGCCAAGGACAGATTTTCCGACATAGCTCCNAAGGATTTCCAGCTAATGCCCTCATTGTCGCGAATCCCCAATCAGATACGAAGGAAGGTCAGAGATCATGAAGGTTCCAGTTTTCTAACAATGTTTCCTGTTATGGCAGTCCTGGTCTCATTGGCATTCACAGTATCACTTTTACCTCATTCAGGCGTATTAGATTGTAGAGATGGTTTTGATAACCCTAGCTACTGCAAAGAAGAGCCTGCACTAAACGTGAATGGGGACTTGGAGGTATACCTTCCAACAGATTCAGATCCCCTCAGTGTAAAGAACCTAATCGCGCAAGTTGAGAATGATTGGACGACCAATGTGATGGTCATTTATGTAGAATCTTACGATTACAATGTTACATGCGTTGAGTGCGGGTCAAACGGCCAGATTAACATCTTGGAACAGATAGACAACGTTGAGCGAGCGATTAACCATGTTAGGAACGACAAGGGCGAAGAAGATGATGTGGAATATGTACTTTCAATCTCTACCGTAATTAAGGAAGTAAACTCTAGTGGGGGTCGCGTGGTAAAGGCCTTCTTTTCGGGACTTGCTGAAGCAACTGGAAATCAGCAACTCTCGGATGAAATAAATGAGACAATAGACTCACAAAGCGACATTATTGGAAATTACGCAATACCAGATGAGCAACAGCGGGTAAATCAAATACTACAGGAGATGCCTCAGAATGCTCTTAACAAGCTGGTCAGAAATATAGGCACAGGAAATGAAATCAAGACCTCATACGGCTGGAGCCGAGCAGTTATCATAATAGGAATATCTGATGACACGGGAAATAAGACAGTTGGCAATATTGTCTCAGAAACACAAGGCACTATTGATCAAATTGCAGTGGACAATAACTGGGGGTCTCCCGGTTCTGAAGGCTGTGAACCCAACCATGGAACATTATGCCTCAGGATGACCCTAACCGGTCCTGCACCACTCACCAACGCAGTTACTGAAGAGTCATTCAAGCTATTCTGGCAAGTGTTCCCAGTAGGTGTTGTAATTGTAGCAGCGATGCTATTTCTCTTCCATTGCGATTTGTTGCAGACAGGGAGAATTCGATTTGTTCAAGGAGTTAAAGTTGTCATAATATCTGGATTGCCCACACTCTGCGCAGTCTGGGTAACCTTGGGGCTAATCGGCCTTACCAATTATGAAGTAACTATGACAGTAATACTAGTAGGTCCGATCGTACTATCATTGGGAGTTTCCTATGGACTGCATATTACGAATAGATACGCAGAATCCAAGGGCACCCCACAAGAGAAGATGTCTGCAGCGCTCCAATCTACAGGACGAGCGGTATTTCTCTCTGCTATGACCACGATTATTGGATTCATCTCTCTAACATTTGCTCCTATGAAGCCTATTCAGACCGTTGGATGGGCGTTGGCCGCGGGCATTGTAGTAGTATACATCCTCACCATGATAATGGTCCCCAATCTAACAATTCTTCTAGATCTCAAAAAGCCCTCACATCCCCCTCCGAAGGTTTTCGTTGCTGCAGTCAACATGCCTGTAAAGTGGTCTCGAATTACACTTGCCCTATTCATTGCTTTGATGATAATCTCTGCTGGTTACAATAGGCCGAACGTAGAGGAGAACATCGATCTCCTGGAAATGGCCCCCAGTGAAGTTGAAGCCGTACAGAAAATGGGTGTATACTCGGATGAGTTTGAAGCTGGTCAACCTGGTTTCCTACTAGTTGATGCAAACATCAAGGCTGAGCCTGAGATCGGCCTAGGTTCAATAAACCCAGAACACCCATACGCCAATCTTGAGGGCATAGAGAATCTCGAGTCAAGGTGCAATGATGTTGAGAATGCTACTGCGGTATCGATCGTCTTCCTGATGAAAGCGATCGCCGTGGGAGTCAATGTTTCTGGCACCCCAATTAACGATTTTATCGAAGATACACCCCTCCCAGAGCCTATCAAGGAGATTGCAGAGCTAATCTTAGACAGGGACCAATCTGGAAATGTCTCCTTCTGGACTATTTTGGATACACTTGATGCTCAGGAGGATGATGGTGGTAGACAGGCACAGAATTTCCTACTGTATGTGTTCTACAATAGTATGACAGAAGAAATGAGGGAGCTATTCATTTCTCCGGATTACCAACGTTCCCTGATATACATAGATATGCCATTCATGGATGTCAAGAGTACTGCAATAACTACGGAGCAAATTAACAACTGGGCAAAGGCCGCTGGAGACTCTGAAAATCCCATCAACGTATTGGGCGACTCGCTTATCGGTGTTGCTTCAATAACGATAGAAGTAAATAATTTGATAGTGGACTCTCAATGGACATCTCTGGCATTCGCACTGGGATTCACGATTATCACCCTCGCTCTTGTTTTCAGGGACATTAGATACGCTTTCCTCACCACAATCCCAGTAGGATTCACTGTGGCCATGCAATGGTTAGTAATGGATTCGTGGGGGCTATCACTATCTCTTGTTACAGTTATGATCGGGTCAATCCTTGTTGGTGTGGGTATAGACTTCTCCATACACATAGCAAATAGAGTAAAGGAGATGGGAGGAACATTGGATGGAATACGCACTGCATGCTCAAGTACCGGAATGAGCCTGTTCGAGGCTACCACAGTTACAGCCATGGGTATGACATGTGCATTCGGAATAGACATTCCCGCAATAGGCCCCTTCGTCACAGTCATTATTGTCCTCCTTATTGTAGCCGCTCTCTCTGCTCTTCTGTTACTGCCGGCGATTTACTCTTTCATGGTAACTTCCAATTTGGGTCTTACAGGCGGTATGTCAGCAATGGTGAAAATTGCAGGATTGAACACGCAATCGCAAAACACCAACATAGATGCCTTGGAATCAAGAATTTCCTACACTCAAACAGACGATGCTTGGTGAAACAATTTTATTGCTATGTTCTGGCTAGGACTGTCATGGTAAACTACTGGCTGATGAAGAGTGAGCCCCATGTTTATCCTTGGAAACAACTGGTTTCCGACGGCTCCACATATTGGGACGGGGTAAGGAACTATCAGGCCCGGAACATAATGCGTGATGATATGGTTGTTGGTGACATGGTACTCTTCTACCACTCAAACTGCAAACCGCCACATGTTGCAGGAATAGCGAAAGTTTGCAAGGGGGCGTATCCTGACCATACAGCTCAGGATTCAGAATCAAAATACTTCGATCCAAAGGCATCGGTAGAAAACCCTAGATGGGTCATGGTAGATATTGAACCTGTATCAGCAATGACTTCGGTGGGCCTGCCCGAACTTAAATCCAATGGAGATCTAGAGGGAATGCCCCTATTGCGAAGGGGTCAGAGACTTTCTGTACAGCCTGTAGATAGAAAGCATTTCGAAATTGTATGCAAAATGGGCGGACTACCCGGGATACCCGAGTAGTGGGCGTGTCCTCGGTGGACGCTCGTCATCAGTGAGAGTGCAGCACCAGCCTTCTCCGTCCCGAAGTCCCAAGGCATCCAGCATCCCCGGTCGGGCTGCTCGCTTCCGCGCCTGACCTGGTTCCCGGGCGTGAGACGCTTGCAGAATCCCTCCGGATTCCGCTAACGCCAACCTGGATCTCTTGGGGGCGAGACATCGCAGTCAGCTGGTGTAATCCCAAAGGCTCGTTTGCGCCGCCCTCGGACTTCGAGTCACCATTATCAACGATTTGTGAAAAATAGAGCACGTCAACTCCCCCTCTAGCCCAAATAACGCGTAATGACGACACCTATGAATATGCCAGTCAATCAGGCTTCATACTTTGACGGGCAGCCCGTTTGAATCTCAAAGGACTCGATTACCCAGATCAGTGAACCATCAGATGAGAGTTCAGACTGTAGCACCCCTCTGACAGCAATAGTCCTGCCCTCATCAAAGCCGTCTGGTATGGGGGAGTCGTTGAAATCGACAATCAATGTCTCTGTGCTTCCCTGAAGAGTAAACACCAGCTCGTCATAATCCATTGATCCGGGCAATACTATTCCACGAACGAATATTTTTTCCTGTTCGAATCTCTCAGGTTCACTCATTACCTCGTCAACACTGTATTGCACTTGGGGGTCCACAGTCACCATCATGAGTCCAAAAATAGCTATCGATGTTCCGAAAACTACCAATAGACGGGAAAGGCGAGTGAGTTGCACGGTATTTTCTAGAGGCGAATCTCTAAATGTGTTTGTATCCGACTGCCTCAGATAATGACGAAAAGCCGGACTCTCTGACTCTACTCTTTATTCCTTTGACTATACTTGAAACTACAGTAGGGCCATTGAAAACCAGAGCCGAATAAAGTTGAATGAGCGATGAACCAGAAATTATTGCCTCCCATGCAGTTTCCTTGGAATCGATACCTCCCACTCCGACAATGGGGATTTTACCCTGGGTTTCTCCATAGACCATATTTATCACTTCAAGAGAGCGCGAATTCAAAGGGCGTCCAGACAACCCGCCGTCACTTGAGAAAGCCTTTCTAGATTGGGTGGATAGTGGTGCAGGCCTCTTTATGGTCGTATTGGTTGCAACTATGCCATCAACACCGGATGCTAAACAAAGAGAAACGGTTTCCCGGATATCATCATCAGAATTATCCGGAGAAAGCTTCAGCAATATTGGCTTGTGGGTTCCCTTCATTTCCCGTACCTTGTTACATGATCTTAGAATCGAAGTTAGGTGCTCTTGACCTTGAAGATCTCTAAGACCTGGAGTATTGGGTGAAGAGACATTGAGTACGAACATATCCGCATAATCCCATAGGATATCGAGTGTAGATGAATAATCATCTGCTGCATGTTCGTTTGGTACCTTCTTAGACCTACCAATGTTGGCAGCAATTGGTGTCTTTGGCCATTTGTCTTCGGATTTTCGTGAAATCAACCTCTTCCGAATTTCAGATGCACCGGGATTATTGAAACCCATCTTATTCACTAGCGCTCTATGCCGGTTAGCACGGAACATGCGTGGTTTTGGATTCCCATCTTGCGGGTATCTTGTAACCCCGCCATACTCTGTCCATGAGAATCCCATAGCAGACCAGGCCATGAGCGCCTCTGCACCCTTATCAAAACCAGCCGCTAATCCTAGGGGGTGGTGGAACAACTTCCCAAATACTTCTATTGGAACTTCTGGAGGCTTGTACAATGCGTTCAGCATGTTCTGACCTACGCTAGTTTCACCGAACCTCCTCATTACACTCATAGAAATGGAATGGGCGGTCTCAGAGTCGACTAGACTCAGTGCAGGACTCCCCAAAACACTCCACGCTATTCCCATCACTTGCGCTAAACGCATTCATTCTTCAATCGTTACGTTTCAAATCTAGCTAATACCGCCTTTGTCAGGCAACTTCGGTATCGCGCGTGATCACTCTTGTGCGAGCGTTGAAGTATCCACAACTCCACCTAGTTTATACAGGGCATGTCTTGGCCAAATAATCCAGAGGAATCATATGAAACTAGTAATCCTTGAATCTGGTGCCAAGGCTAAGACTATCAAAAAGTACCTAGGAAAGGGGTGGATTGTAGATGCTTGCAATGGCCATATTCAGGATTTACCGGTAAACAGCAAAGCGATGTGGGCTTACAAGGAAGGGGAGTTGCCTAATCCCCCTTGGAGTTGGACAGATGAAAGGGCGGAGAGGAAACTATCTGCGATTATGAACAAAGCATCCAAATCTTCCGTGAACGAGATATTTATTGCTACAGATCCTGATAGGGAGGGAGAATTTATCGCATGGAGACTCAATGATATTCTATCCGGTTTCGACTCTGTAAAGAGAATCTCATTCAACGAGATTACGAAGGATGCGGTTATGTCTGCAATTTCCGAACCACGGGATGTAGACATGGATCTTGTCAATGCAGCCATAGTTAGGCGGCTGATAGACAGATTGGTTGGCTGGAGATGCTCAAAATTCTGCAAATCATGGAAATTGAAATCAATGGGGAGGGTACAGACTCCAACACTGGGCTTCATTGTAGAAAAAGAGTTGGAGAGAGATAACCATGTACCCAAAGAGTACCATTCGGTTTCGGTTCCATCCAATGGGATTGAAATGAATGTTAGATTTCACGAATCTGATGATCCTGATGCTTGGTTCGATGATGATGGAAAACATCATCCAAATAGAACCTCGAATACTAAACTCGCTGAACAAACTGTTGAACAAATAAACTCCTCAAAGAAATTGATTCTAACCGAATCTAAGGAGGGTACGGTAAATCGTAAACCAAAACCACCTTTCACAACAGATACTATGCTCCAAACTGCTAACTCAACTCTAGGCTGGTCCATATCGAAGACCAGTGGCGTCGCTTCATCACTGTATAATGGAGGGCACATAACCTATATTCGAACCGATTCTACTAGAACTAATGCGAAGGCCAGACAGAGCATCCGAGACCACATCTCCAATAAAATAGGGAAAAAATATCTCGGCCAAGGAGTAGGCGAGTCAGGAAAGAGGAGCGGCAATGTTCAGGACGCTCACGAGGCAATTAGGCCCAGTGATCCAAAGGTTGAGAATGCAGGTAAGGATACTGATGAAAAGAAATTGTATCAACTGATTTGGTCAAGGTTTGCGGCCAGCCAAATGTCCAATTCCGTTAGAGAAAGGAGGGCTCTGAAATTTACATGTGATGGGGTGGAGGTACCAATTACTGGAACTGCCACATGGAGAACGCACGACGGATGGGAAAATGTATTTTCGTGGTCCATCGGTGAAGTCCAAACAAAACCTCCAGAAGTCGGATTTTCTTTAGGAAATTCCTGGGATATTGATTCGAGTGCTAAAATGACTGTTGATTTCACTAAACCACCTAGAAGATACACTGAAAGCTCGATTATTCAAGAAATGAAGAAAAGTGGCATCGGACGACCATCCACTTATGTTTCAATGGTCAAAAACCTCGAGCTGAAGCGTTATGTCGAAAAAGATGGGAGCTCACTGATTCCGACAGAAAACGGCAGAACCTTGTGGTTAGACGTCGCCCCGCATTACAACCAACCAGATGTAGAGTTATTCTCCGCGGACTTTACCGCAAGTATGGAGTCAGATTTGGATTCCATTGAAGATGGCTTGGCCGAAGCCCATTCAAAGTGGACCGAGTTTGAACAACTGTTTCGTAATATTCACCAACTTGCATTGGAAAAGAGAAAGCAGAAGCCCACATTGAAGCAAATAGAATATCTACAAAGAATTCTGGCGAACATGTCGGAGGAGGAAACTTCCGAGATATTAGACAACAGATCACTATCGCAACTAACAGGGGATGATGTGAAGAATATTCTTGATGAAATCAGCGAAGAAAGGAAGACAAACATCGCACCGAGTGAAAAACAAATAGCGTTAATCATCAGAGTCTCGGATAGATTAGGTCTAGAATTAGATTCTATCCTTAGCGAGATGGGATTAACAGATCTTTCCGAACTCACCGGTGGAAAAGATGGCAGTGCCAGTGAATTGATTGATATGCTACTAAACATGGACAGAAATAGTCCTGCAACAGAAAAACAGGTAGCTGCAATAATTTCT
>PBBV01000011.1 GCA_002717835.1 Methanobacteriota archaeon | reverse complement strand
GTGGTGGGCGATACAGGATTCGAACCCGTGTCACCGGCTTAGAAGGCCAGCATGATATCCAGACTACACCAATCGCCCGGCCTACGATGGGGTGCTTGGTTTGAACCCACCTCCATGAACTGATATCAATTCTGTACAAAACAGGGGGTTGTTTGGTTATTCCAAACTCTCCGCGAGTTCCTGAGCACGTGCGATGGCCTCCTCGACCTCAGGGGTTAGATTTCTACGAGCCCATCTCTCTGTAAGGCCCGATACAATTCTTAGGATTGTTTCTAAAATCGACAATGAGATGACTAAAGTGAGGAAGGTGATTACCAGATCGTTGCCTTCGTCCCATAGCAAACTTAGCCCTGAAAGATCTAATGAGCCGTCTGCTAGAAACACGCCCAATACAGCGAACGGAAGCATCTTTGAGAGATCTTGGGCAAGATTCTCCGAGAAATACGATGTGATTCTTATGGCACCAACAACGGCTACCGCGAGCTCAGCAACTGAACTCAGTTGTTGGCCTCCATTGAGTATGACCAGTATTGCAGAAAGGACTAGCGCCCAGAAACCGATTAATGTCGGTGTAAGGACAACATATAGAATGATGAAGATCAATCTCTTGTTTTGCCTGGAAAGCCATCCAATTAATCCTTGTTTGTCAGTGGTGATGTCTAAAGAGATCATCGTTCTTCTGGCAAGGAGTCGGTAGAAACGGAATACTAGTCCGGAATACATCACTATGGCGGCGATAATGACTGCAGTCTTTGCCATCTCATCCACTTGACTGGATGTAATCTCGTACACTTCATCGATCCAGCCCATGCCACTTGAACAGGGGTGTTATTCATTTGGGTGCCGGCGAGAAGGGTTTCGCGCACTTGGGACATCTTGTCGGGCGTGTAACGCGTCTTCTTTCCCATGCATGTCCACAGTTACCGCACAACCAAGTGCGCTCAGGCAGAGATTCGAGTACTCTCTGTCTCATTCGCTGAAGCACCACTGAATTTTTGAGAGTTGGTGCCGGTGCAATTTTTGAAGCTAGATCTGCGTGCAAGGAGTCGTGCGTGAGGAGTCCGGAGGCGTGCAGCAACTCGTGTACCAAGGTGTGGTCCCTCAACGCAGGATCATCGACGAGTTCCGGGTGAAGAAGGATTACGACTTCACCCGGGCCCATTCGAAATTTTCTACGTCGTTCAAGTTCATTGTGGTCCATCTTGAATCTGGTTATTCCCATTCGTCCATCCCCTGGATCTTCGTATAGCACCTCAAGTCGACCCGGCAAGTAAGGCAGGAAGGGCGCAATATCTGTATCAAGAAGTTCGACGATGGACGACCAAAGGTGCTCAGGCACTCCCTTTGGTGTCTCGGCCATGACCATCTGACGGACCCACGTTCCTTAAATCGGTGTAGGTGACCGGATAGTTATTGGGCGTGTGGCGCAGCTTGGAAGCGCGCTTCCTTGGCATGGAAGAGGCCCCGAGTTCAAATCTCGGCACGTCCACCATAACTACTCGAATGTAGGGCGAAGCCCGAGCCCATTCATTGACGGGCCGCTTTTCTGGCTGCCTTTCGTCGGCGCAACTTCTTCTTTCGCCACTTCCAGCGCTGGTTCCCGGCCTTCTTCCAAGCCCGTGATCCACGCTTCATGCGACTCGCCGACCTACTCGGTGTATATGACGCATTCGGAAGAAGTCAAGAATTGAGCAATTCATCCACACTAGAAACACTGGATGGGACTTCGGACTCAATGGAGGCAGGGGCGACGCCGGTCTGGACTACAATTGTTTGAGATGGTGAAGAGGGCTCATCCGAACCACCGCGCATGAATCTCCCAATCCTAGCTGTTATACTTAGGAAGAGATACAGGCCTAGAACGAAGCCTCCTGAAGCTGCTATTCCAAGTGATGTGGCCTTGTATTTGATCATCTGCAGATCAGTCTCCTGATCAACAATGCCGCCGACTCCTGTGAGCATCATGTACGAATACAAGCCCCCGCCGAAAGCACCTATGCATATCCCCATCAGCATCGAATTCTGTATTGTTCTTGGTTGCGCCATGATCCACACCAAAGGCCATGACCTCTTAATTCGATTCCCGATATATTGGAAATTTACAACATGGACACCAAATCTAAGAGGACGGCTTGAGTATCCCTTGCCTTAGTTACGCCAGAGGCGAGCAAAACGCCGGATGCTCCAAGATCGACAGCTGCTGCTACATCCTCGCCCGTTTTCACCCCTGCACCGCAAAGGACTCTGATTCCATCATCAATGGAGCGGACTGCGTCGACAGAATCTGAGACGGCGGATGGATCTGCTTTAGTTACCGAGACATTGCCCCCTATCAAACTCGGTGGTTCTACTGCAATCATGGGAGGTGCCAGATGAGCCAGGGCCATTGCCTCCGAGGCATCTGCAGCACAGGCACACACTTCGAATCCGGTAGGCACCATGGCAAGAAGTTCGTCCACATGGCCCAAAGAGACTTTTCTTTCGGCGTGATTGATGAGTGAACCGGCAGCTCCCCTGGAAATGGCGGTCTCCGGCTGAATTCGCCCAGTGTTAGATCCATGGCCCACTGGATCTAAATGTTGAGTCCAAACCTCTAAATCAGGTGCGGCGGCTATAACTGGGGCTAAATCAAGGGGTGAAACCGACAAAACCATCCGAGCTGAAGTTTCCAAACTCATCATCTGTACTGCGAGGGCCTCTGCAGCAGCCCCAGATGCAGTTGAATATGTCTTGCAATTGACTACTACAAGCGGATCAGGCATAGGTGGCTCTCATGCGTTCGCCTTTTCTTGGTGTCGCCTCAATCATATGTTTTGGCGTTAGTTGAATGCTACAACCTGATCGATCATACGGACATTGTCGCCAATTTCCGCACCTTTTCCGATTAAGCACCTTTCTATGTGACAATTAGATCCTATGCTGGCCCCATCCAATATTGCGCTGGATTTCACAACTGTGTTTTGACCTATCGTGCATCCCTGCCCTATTGCACTGTAATCGGCTGTGGAGCTGTCTACTCCGTCGCTCATGGACCATGTTGTGCCGAGAACTTTGCCACGATAGAATGAGCCATCGGAGATTGCGGTACGCATTGCGTCAAGATAGCTTGAGGGAGTTCCTGCATCTATGAATCTACCAGTGTAGCAAAAGCCACCCATATTGCCTGATTTGGCTATCGAGGGGAAAACTTCTCGCTCGATAGAATGAGGGCCATCGGGCATTTGATCAATCACTTCTCGTTCCAGCAAATAACAACCGGCGTTGATTAGGTTGGAATATTCCTTTCCAGGGTCTGGCTTCTCTTGAAATCGTTTTATTGATCTGTTAGGAGAGTCGAAATCTGCTACGCCGAAGCGATTTGGGTTTTCAACCGGCCACAAGGAGATTGTTGCCAAACGATTGTCTCTTTCATGTTGGGCAATCATTTTGCGGATATCTACGGTTGTTATCAAATCGCCATTCAAAACCAGAAATCTATTGCCTCTGACGGCAGCCAAGCAATTCGCTATTGCCCCACCTGTTCCGAGGGGTTCTTTTTCCTCTACAATTACAACTTCTACCCCGGCATCGAGATTGGTGAAGTATGACCGTATCTGTTCTGCCTCGTATCCTGCGGCAATGATTACTCTGTTGACTAGTGATCTTGGTATAATCCGCATCGAGTGTTCTATCAAAGTTGTATCTAACAGAGGCACAAGTGGCTTGGGTACTGAAAGAGTCCACGGTCTGAGGCGTGTCCCGAATCCCCCTGCCAATACTATTGCATCCATGATTAAGGGCAAGAGTTGGATAAGTTAGGGTTGTCCCAATATTGATTATCATGCGAACCGTTCAAGGACGTCCTGCGTTGCGGTCAAACCGAGCAGCATGAACATACACGAGTACCAAGCAAAAAATATGTTCAGAGAATCGGGCGTCCCTGTGCTTGAGGGAGTTCATTGTAAAAACGTCGATGAGGCCCTGTCGGCATATCAGAAACTAGGAAGAGGAACGGTGGCGGTAAAGAGCCAGATACACGCTGGTGGAAGAGGAAAAGGTACGCTTCTATGCCCAGATACCGGAGAAGTTCGAATGAAAGGGGGCGTCAAAATAGCATTTTCAGAGCATGAAGTCGGGGAATACGCGAGTAATATTCTTGGGAATTTACTCGTAACCAAGCAGACGGGCCCTGCTGGAAAAATGGTCAGAAACTTGTATGTTGAGGCAGGGTGTTCGATAGCACACGAGTACTATCTTGCGATGCTTATCGATCGGAGTGCAAACTCGTTGCTCGTCATGGCCTCAGAGCAAGGTGGAGTCGATATCGAGGATGTTGCAGAGAATGATCCCGATGCAATTCACAGAATATGGAGCGAGGGGAAAAATGGGTTCACTGAATCACAGTGTTTGGAACTTGGATCTGCTCTCGGCTTAGTTGGTGAATCCTGCTCTTCATTTTCAGACCTTGTTGTAAATCTTGGAGAATTATTCATACGTTCAGACTGCAGCATGATAGAAATCAATCCCCTTGTGAGAACCGAGAATGGCGGCATGATAGCTCTTGATGCCAAAGTTTCATTCGATGATAACGCATTATTCAGACATCCTGAATGGGAAAATGTCAGGGACCTTTCGGAAGAGGAGGAGATAGAAGTCAGGGCGAAGGAGACTGGTCTGTCTTATGTTAAGCTCGATGGCGATATCGGCTGCATGGTGAATGGTGCAGGATTGGCTATGGCAACCATGGATGTAATCAAGTTGTACGGGGGTGAACCAGCCAACTTCCTCGATGTAGGGGGTGGAGCCAATGAGGATCAAGTCACAACTGCATTCAGTATAATCCTTGAAGATCCAAATGTCAAAGGAATCCTTGTGAACATATTCGGAGGGATAATGCGGTGCGATATAATTGCAAACGGCATAATAGCTGCTGTCGGCAAACTTGGGCTATCAGACCCATTGGTGGTGAGGCTTGCAGGAACAAATGTGGATGAGGGGAAGGCGATTCTCGAAAATAGCGGGCTTAACATACATCCTGCTGATTCACTTGCTGAGGGTGCTGAAAAAATTGTAAATTTGATTCAGGAGGGATTCTGATGTCCATTTGGGTAGGCGAGGATGCCAAAGTGCTGATTCAAGGGGTCACTGGTCGTCAAGGCACATTTCATGGCGGGAAAATGGTCGAGTACGGTACTGACATAGTAGGAGGGGTTACCCCAGGAAAGGGGGGCATGACGGTTTCTTTGCACGGAAGGGTGGTGCCTGTTTTCGACGGAATGGAACAGGCAGTTGAGGAAACTATGGCGGACGTAAGCGTAATTTACGTTCCTCCTCCTTATGCTGGGGCTGCGATTAAGGAGGCAGCGTCCGCATTTCAAACCGTTCGCGGTTCCGGCCTAGTAGTGTGCATCACAGAGGGCATCCCCATTCTAGACATGGTAGATGTGGTGGATGCTATGGCGTCATATCCGGATGTGCGTCTAATAGGGCCCAATTGTCCTTGCATAATTACGCCGGGGTCAAATGGCGGATCAAAAATCGGCATAATGCCTGGCCATATTCATCGTAAAGGTAGGATAGGCATAGTCTCCAAGTCAGGAACTCTAACTTACGAGGCGGTTGCTCAGACCACGGGCATAGGAGAAGGACAGTCGACGTGTATCGGTATTGGAGGCGACCCTGTACAAGGCACAGGATTCATCGATTGTCTCGAGGCTTTCGAATCGGATCCTCAAACAGAAGCAATTGTTTTGATAGGGGAGATTGGGGGATCCGCTGAGGAAGAGGCAGCCGAATGGATATCCGCCAATGGAACCAAACCGGTTGTCGGCTTCGTAGCAGGTTCAACTGCACCCCCGGGCAAGCGAATGGGGCACGCTGGTGCAATCATAAGCGGAGGCAAAGGAACAGCAGCAGAGAAAATAACCGCATTTAGGGCCGCTGGCATTCACGTGGCCGATGACCCCTCGGTCATTGGCCAAGTACTCGCAGACGCTCTTATCGAAGCAGGATTGCGTGAATCCTAAGCTACGATGCGAAGAACTCAACATCGAGGCGCTCCGCGTAACGATCGAAGTAATACCATGAGCGTGATTGTGGATGATGCCATTGATGACCTCTTAAGGAGGACCTCTCGATCGTTCTATCTCTCGCTAGGGACGCTTCCAGACCAAATAAGAAACCAAGTTGGACTGCTTTACTTACTCGCCAGGGTTGCAGACACTATAGCAGACACAGGAGATGATCGGGATCTCCTGATTGGGATGCTTGACAAATACTCTGAGGCCGTACAAAGTAATTCGAACGAATTGGACCTAAATTCTATTGCCGATCTCCAAGAAAATCACCATGAAGGCGACCTACTGAGATCTGTCTCCAAAGTAATATCCGCATTTGCATGTGCTGAAGAGGGGGATAGGCAGATGATATTACGATGCCTGCTTGTTATCATTAGTGGTCAGCGACTTGATATAGAGAGATTTGGTACAAAATCAAGTGAAATAATAGCTTTGAAATCTGATGAAGAATTAGACGACTATGCGTACAGAGTGGCTGGTTCTGTTGGAGAATTTTGGACTGAAATTTCCTTGCGTCGACTTATTGAGAGCGAAGAAATCGAGACTGAAAGAATGCGCGTTCTCGGAATTCGTTTTGGCAAAGCATTGCAGATGATTAACATTCTTCGAGACATACCCTCCGATCTTTCGATAGGGAGGTGCTACTTGCCAATGAATCGCTTATTGGAATACGACCTCGATCCCTCTGATCTCCTCAATCCTGATTCCATGGGCACATTCAGGGCCCTGTACTCTGCATATCTGGACATAACCTGTGATCATCTTGACCACGCAGAAGAGTATATCTCGATCATTCCTAGGGAATACAGAAGTCTTCGATTATCCTGTATGCTGCCCGTGGTGATTGGCCGTAGGACTATTGCGCTGCTCCGAGGGAAAAATGTCCTAAACCCTGTTAACCAAATTAAAATAAGCAGGAGAAGGGTAGCCATGATTCTCTTCCAATGCAAACTAGCAGTGCGGTCAAAGTGGTATGAAAAGAGACTGATAAGCTCGGGCAGAATGTTTTCGACAAGAGAATGAAGTGTGGGCGCACTAGAGACACAGACCTTCAAACGTCCAACTTTGCAGCATCCTATGATGTCCCAGAACGGAAAGGCTGAGTCCATCGATATTGATGGCTTAGATATCGAAGACATCTCCCTTGGTTTCGAGAGGGATTCAGCCGGACCCATAGATGCAATCAGGTCTAGGGTCTCAGTTACCAGCGATGCTGCGCGTGCAATCTCCATTACGGCACTTGAAACGCTCCGAGAAGGGGCCAAATTCATGGGCGTCATTGGCTTGAGAGGCAATCTCAAGAATCCATTTGGGCACATCGATGCTTCAATTTGGAAAGAGGGCGAGCTTCCACAAAGGATGATTGCTGCCTCCTATGATTACTGCGAAGAATTGACAAGAATAGAAGCCGCAAACTTCTATCATTCCTTCAAGTATCTCCCACATGAGATTAAACAATCAATATGTGCATACTACGCCTTCTGCAGGAGGGCTGACGATATCGCTGACGGTGACTACACCGATTTATTCCCCGGAGGTTCTGAAAGCAGTAGCGAATCTAGGGACTACAGAACAGAGATAGAGCGAATAATGGGTGAGCCTGTTCTAGAAAGAGAGGCCTACGATGATAAAATGTCTCAGCTTTTTTACTATCGAAAGAAACTCTCGACGGCTTACACGACTGTTACCTCCACCGACCCGATATTCATTGCACTGAAAGACACTGTTGAAAAGTTCAGAATCCCAAGGACCCTTTTGGACGATATGATAAGTGGCATGGAAGATGATCTTCACAGAGATCGATTCGAAACCTTCGAGGATCTCTACGAGTATTGTTACAAAGTTGCTTCAACAGTTGGCTTGGTTTGCATAGAAATCTACGGCTACAATGCTCCGGAGGCAAAGGACGAGGCTGAAGCATGGGGCATTTACATGCAGCTGATTAATATCTTGAGAGATGTGCAAGAGGACTCCGCCAGAGGAAGGATATACTTGCCTCTAGACGAATTGCGCAGGTATGGAATAACGGAAAAAGACGTTTTGGACGGTGCAAGCCTCCTAGATCACCCCGGGTGGGAAGGTTTCTGCCGAAATTATGTCAAGCGTGCACAATCATATGGGCGGACCGCCAAGGGCCTTCTGGGGCATTTAGACAGGCAATCTAGATACTCCCCCGCAGCTATGATGGCATTCTATGACTCGATATTAAAGAAAATCAGCAAAAACAACGGCGACGTTTTCTCAGAAAGAGTGCAGTTATCGAAACCCGAGAAGATTGGCCTCGCTGCATGGGTGTACTTCCGTTATCGCTTCCTCCCCATCTGACTGGTTGTCACGAAGGGCTCAAACGTCAATCCACGAGGCGGGTGTCGGGGTAGAGTGCTTGCGTGTCGCGGTATTGCTTGAAGAAAGATGTAAGCCCAACACTCCCGCATTTGATTATCTGCAAAAATACGCGGGTAGTTGCGGAAGGGAGTGCATTCAATTCGAAGGCAATAAATGCAGAATTCTGGAAACTGCATGTCCAGTGTGCCTAAATAGGGCAAAACGATGTCCTGGAAATGCAGTCAAGATCATAAATCTCCCAGAAGAACTGGATCATGACCTGACACACAGTTACGGAGAGAACTCATTCAGACTATTTCGTCTGCCTGCTCCACGTGAAAGCCAAGTCGTTGGTATTCTTGGTCCGAATGGAATGGGAAAATCGACTGCGATCAATCTGTTATCTGGGGCCTTGAGACCGAATCTAGGGGATTGGACCATTGCAGACAGGGATTGGGATGAGGTCCTCAACTCATTCCCTCGTGGGGAATTAAGAGATTACCTGAGTCTACTATCGGAATCAGGAGTTTCCATAGCTGTCAAACCACAGTATGTCGACAAGCTCCCAAAACTTTGGGATGGAGAGGTCCGAGGTCTTCTTTCAAGAGTTGATGATCGTGGTGAACTTGAGGAATGTGCTGAAAAAACTGCCATAAGTCACATCTTGGATAGAAGACTTTCAGGGCTATCTGGTGGTGAGCTGCAACGTGTCGCCATATGTGCTACTATACTGAAAGACGCAGACGTTTACTTCTTTGATGAGCCGTCATCCTATCTCGATATCCACGAACGTATGAGAGTCGTCAGAATAATTCAGAATCTCGTGGAGAAGGGTAAGAGAATAATTGTTATTGAGCATGATTTAGCCATTCTCGATGTTTTGTGCGACCTCGTTCATGTAGTATACGGAGGGCGAGCTGCATACGGAATATTCACTCCGCCGAGAACAACTAGGACTGCAATAAATGCCTATCTGGACGGTTTCCTGACGGAAGAAAACGTCAGGATTAGAGACAAGCCCATTTCTTTCCTAAGAGGCAGAGTACGTGGTGAAGAAGTTGGAGATATTATTCTGGAATGGGGCGACATGGAGAAGAAAATGGGAGATTTCTCCTTGAAGACAGGAGAAGGTGGCGTTAGAAGTGCCGAAGTGGTGGGCGTGGTTGGACCAAACGCAACCGGTAAGACGACTATGGTCAGAATGATCGCGGGAGAAATTGAGCCCGATCAGGGATGGTGTACAATGGATGCGATAGTGTCATACAAGCCCCAACACGTCAATACAGATTTCGAGGGGAGTGTTGCTCAATGGCTAGACTCTGAAATAGGGCTAACATGGAGAAGTGGGGAGTTCAACACCCAAGTTATTCGGCCACTTCAAATTGACCAGATGGTCGAATTGAGCGCTCGACGTCTATCTGGAGGGGAGTTACAAGCGGTGAGCATAGCCATATGTCTAGGCAGAGAGGCTGATTTGTATCTCCTTGATGAGCCAAGTGCGCATCTTGACGTGAATGCCAGAATGGAAGCTGCCAAGGCAATCCGAAGGACTATGCTTACCAAGGAAAAGGCGGCTATGGTGATCGACCACGACATCTATTTTATCGATATCGTGAGTGACTCGCTACTTGTCTTTGAGGGGGAAGGCGGAACTCATGGTAATGCCCATGGACCGATGGCGCTGAGGAAAGGCATGAATCGATTCTTAGAACAGGTCGATGTGACGTTTCGAAGGGATCATGAATCGCACAGGCCTAGAATAAACAAACCAGGGAGTAGGAAGGATAGGGAGCAGAAAATCGACGGCGAATATTTCTATGTTGATTGATTAGGTTTTTTTATACAGAGGTGGTAGTAAAAATGACTGAAGAAGACGATCTAAATCAAGAAAGTGTTGTTCCCGAAGATGAGGGCGATGGGGGGGTTAGTATTGAGTCTCTAGAGCGCGATCTCCAATATGCTCGTGCAGAGATTGCAAATGTACGTTCGAGGGCTTCCAGAGAAAGAGCTGATCTGGTCAAGTACTCTCCGAGTCGGCTTGGGCTTAAGATGCTAGACGTCCTTAGTAGTCTCGAACTCGCCATGGAGTCCTCGAAAGATTCACCGGATTCTACTCTGGAAGGAATAAGGCTGACCGCAGAGAACATGCGGATGGCCCTCTCTTCCGAAGGGATTGTCGAGATTGAGATCGAGGATGGAGTATTCGACCCCAGTCGAATGGAAGCAATCGCAGCTATTCCCGCACCAGAGGAAGCCGATTCAGGCACAGTGTTGCAAGTTATCGAGACGGGGTACATGATTCATGATCGAGTACTGAAGCCAGCCAAGGTAGTTGTCTCGGAGTGAAATTATGAATGCTAATCTCCGGCGCTTGGCATTGACAGCACTGACCGTTTTCATTGCCTGGCTGATACTCATAGCGACAGTCAAAGCAATCTCCCCTGAGCCAGATTACTCAGAGACTCTTCCGGAAGAATGCGAGGAGCAGTCACAAAATTGTGCAGGATTCGGAAAATGGAGCCACAGAACAGATGACTCTGCGGCAATTGTATTTGACGGAAACATGGAAGATGCCAGAAATTCGGTTAGAGAATGGGTGTCTGAGCGAGATAGAAGCAAAATTGTCTATTCAGACAATGATACGTTGCATATTGTCGAAACAACACTGATCTTAAGATTCGAGGATGATCTTGTGGTTCATATTGAATGTTCAGATGGGTTGACAACAATACACGGGCACAGTTCGTCGAGAATAGGCATCAGTGATCTGGGGGTTAATCCTGAACGTCTTGATTCATTGATGGCTCACTTGAACGGATACGAGAAAAGTGGCAGCCAATGTTGAAAGATGTATGAAATCACATTCATTGATATATTATCACTATCAATTTCTACAGGATGAATGCCAAGTCGAGTGCTTATTCTATTGCCCTTTTGTTTCTATTGGTCCCGATTGCAGGTTGTGTTGGGCAGGATGATTCTGTGGACACAGCAGACTTGTTTGAATGCGACAATGGGAATCAAATCCCAATAAGCAAAATCAATGACGGCTTCGACGACTGCGGGGACTATTCAGATGAAAAAGAAAGTGAATCAGGTCCAGGTGAAGATGTTAACTCTCCAACAACCAAAGAGGTCCCTAATCAGGCTGGTTGCGACAATCTGAATCCACACCACTGTATGCTCCCCTTCCCATCCGATGCGTTCCTTGTTGAGGACTCTGCGACTGCAACCGGGCTGAGAGTCCACTACCCCACTGGATCTATCCCAGCCTCCGGTTCGGTGGATGTCGTAGAAATACCCAGATTGAATCAAATTGATGGGGCAAGTACTGCAAGTCAGATTATGACGACCTTTGATGAAGTGCCGGACCTACAAGGTGTCGCCTACCAATATGATATCGAAAAGTCAATGCAACCCGATCATGCGACAATCATATGGAATTTAGATGATGGTGTTTTAGTCGCGCACTGGGTTGAGCTGGATGCGAGAGCGCAAAGTGGTGAGCAGACCATTGTCCATCTTCGAACTGCCGCTGCTCTTGAACATGACACGGCGTACATGGTGGTCATACGCGGCCTGAGTGACCAGAATGGTGAGCCGATCCAACCTTCTGCCGCGCTGAAAGCATTGATCGATGGAGAGTCCACTAATGCAGAAGACATTGAATTTAGAAGAGCCGCATACAATAATTACATCCAAGTCGCTGAAAATCAGATTGGGGTCGAAAGGGACGATATCCAGGCTCTTTGGTCGTTTCACACGGCATCTGTAGAATCGGTGATAGGTCCTGTTCTGTCGATGAGAGATGACGCTCTTCAAAGAATAGGGGACGGGCTCGGATGCACAATTAATTCCGACGGGGTGGAAGATAACTTCGGTGGCGACGGCATGATTTACAGAAGAGTGAGAGGTACATTCACAGCGCCTCAGTACCTATTGGAGGACCGGGCACCGACGTTGCTATCAAGAGACTCATCATACAACCCTGTGTTCGTGGAAAATAGAGAAGTTCCATTCACATTAATTATCCCTATGTCCCTGTACAACTCAACCGAGCCCGGTGCCTTGACTGTATTTGGCCATGGTTTCCTCGGGACAGGTGAGGGCCACGTCAGCAGCGGACTCAGGGAGTGGGGAGAGATATACGAAACAGCCCTCTTAGCCACGGATTTCTATGGATGGAGCTCGGATGATCATGATGGCATCTCGATGGGCATAATGGATGGGTACTACTTCACTCATCAATCAGACAGGTTACAACAAGCAATGGTAAATCATGTTGTGATGATTAGAACTTTCAAGGGGATTTGCTCTGATTTGCCCGAGATGCAAGATGACAGCGGGCGTCTTCTTGTTAACACATCAGAAGTCTACTACACGGGCTATTCACTAGGGGGGAATAGAGGTGCGTCTTTGCTTGGACTCTCGCCCGACGTGAGTCGGGGGGCATTGTGGGTCGGGGGAGCTGCATTCTCACATCAAATTGAAAGATGCACGCAATACGACCAATTTGATGATCTCATGGAAAGTGTGATTGGTTATCCATCACAACTTGACAGAGCTGTTGTTATATCCATAATCCAATCATTATGGGATGCTACAGACACCAATACATGGTCAACTCTATCGAACGGTTTGGAAGGAAGAATCGACCCCTATGAGATGCTTTTTATTGGATCCATAGGGGATCTCCAGATTTCCAACATATCCACTAGTCGCGCTCTTCGAAATGCTGATGCCTCCATACTCTCCAGTTCCTCGATATTGCCTTATGGCATGCCTGTAATCGATGGGGGAGAGAGTGCAACAGGGAATATCGGAGTTTATTTCGATGGTGGTTTCAGCCATGCTCCCGTAGAGAATCTGCTAGGTCAGGAGCCTCATGGAGCTCACAACTGGGTGGCAGGTGTTGAAGCGGCCCACAGTATGGCTTTCAGTTACCTCTACACTGGGTACGTAGAAGATTATTGTCAAGGATCTTGCATCTACGATGCTAGTTAGCCGACTGGTTCTCCGCCTTCCCCCATGAATGCAAGTCTCCGAAATGCATCCATTTCAATCATAGTCTCAACTACAGATGCCTGCATTGTTGGGCTCATGACTGTGAGTATGGCCATCTCATCGGTTATGGTGGACATCATTCTAGCAGTTTCCCGGATTCTCCATCCCTCTAGCGAGTCTCTATCCTCCAAATCAATTATTTTGACTTCCCAGCCACAGGATGAATACAGTTCTGCAGTTGGTTGGTCGCTAGTTATCAAAACTCCTGAAGGGCCGTGGTACGCCTCAGCGTGATTTACCCACCTTGGTGGGTCGTCAATGTCAGGTATACCGACGATCTCTGCATCGAAATCAAGTTCTCTGAGGCTTGCCTTCAGCATCATCTCGCGTTCCTCGGCATCCCATGGGTTAGTCAGATTCTGTGGTTTGTTGATTGACCCTATGGCTATTCTCAAGGGCATGTCTGGTTCGTGTTTCCTTCTCCATTCTTCAGCAGAAGAGAACAACGAGGCGTGCCCCCTGTGAACCGGCTGGAAGCGGCCTAAAACGACACATGCTTCAGGAATTATTCCATGGGGCATCATTCCGCACCCCCTATATCTCGCAAGGTGAGGCCGTCAATTAGCCAATCGGATGGCGGTGTTTGTTCCAATCCAAGCATCAGCCTCCCCGATCCTCTGTTGATGGCTGTAGAAATACGATGTAATTCCGATGACGCGGCTCGATGGGCGGTCATGGTAGACATCAAGTGAGGGTCATCTCGACTTTCCACGGGTGCTCCGAGGTCGTCTCTCCGCGACATCCAATCTTGAGTGACTTTGTCGACATACTCTCCTCTGCTATACCTAGATAGGCCTGAAGCTAGGTCCAACCACAATTCAAAATCAAGTAGGTCATTAATTGACATCCCTCTTGAGAGGTATGGCTCGATGTACAAATAAGCGCGTGCGTCCCAACAAGTCCATTCAGCCACCGATGCCCAAGAGCCGATGCAATACAGTGCCGATAACCTAGCATCCAGCGGTTTAATTTCAAGAATAGAAGTCGCCTCAGCATCGTCTGAAGAAGAATCCCATGCATCCAAAAGATCCCCTTCGACATCTACCGAGAACGGTCTGTGGATAGAATCCAAGGGGCTAGGCCTGGCGCTGCGCATTTTTTGCCTCTCCATCTTCAGAAAAAGGTCGATTGGCTTCATTGAGAGGATTGCGTCGAAGCATTCCCCATCGATCAGCCTCAGGACGATATTGGGCATGCATGTTCGTGGAAGCGTAGTGGTTTGGTTCTATGGTGGGGTCGAGTGTGGATTGCATTTCAAATGGATTGGGACTTCCGGGTGCCCATGGTCGAGCGCTTAGAAGTCCATTCTCGATCTCCATTTGAAATTCATCACATACTCACAGGTCTGGATTCTACGCCTCAAATCGTAATTGATGCTGAATTATATTTGCCGAAAGGCGAAGGCCCATTTGGTTGTGTAGTCGCAATTCATGGGAGCAAAGGTTGGGCTACCCATCATAGCGATCACATAGACAATTGGATTGATGCCGGGTTGGCTGTTTGCAAAGTGAATTCATTCGATTCAAGGGGAATTGATTCGACTGTTGACGACCAGCTTTCAGTAACCCATGCGATGATGCTTGTTGATGCATTTAGGACCCGAACAGTATTATCCAAGGATTCCAGAATTGGAAAGATAGGTATTGCCGGTTGGAGTCTTGGTGGCACAGTTGCTCTGTACTCTGCATGGTCACCTATTATCGATATTCTGGGTGACAAATTCGAAGCTCATTTACCGTTTTATCCGGCTGCCCACATTCGGCCAGAGATTCAAAATTGGTCTGATTCTCCTATAATGATCCTGCATGGTGAAGACGATGACTGGACTCCAATTCATCTAGTTGAAGAGTTGATCGATCAGGTTCCAAATGCTACCTTGCATGCGTATCCAGACGCACACCATGGGTTCGACAGTGAGAAGAATTTGACATTTCTTCCAAAGGCTGTTCGATTGAGATATAGAACTGCAAAGATAAGTAAAAATGGATACATGTCCGGAGAATTACTCCCAGGTATACGATTACCACTGAATGAGCGGTGGCAACGAAAATGGGTGATTCGAATCTTACGAAACAGGGGGGCTCATGTGCAAGGCAATCCAGCTGCTCGTGTTGATTCATTGAAGAGAGGCAGGGATTTCTTGGTAGAACTACTTTTCAAAAAATCATGAAAATTGTCAACATGAGGATGATTTGTTGAATAATGGATATAGTGTCAGCGACATCAACACCAGATATCCGAGGTTGCCCAAGATGTACTTGTGCGTGTGAAGGATTCGTTTCGTCCTTTGATACGGTCGCACATGGGCTGTCTTGAAGAACCGAGGGTGTGACCACGGGTTGGCGCCATGGCAACTATCGATGAGCAGATTCAGGCTCTTGAGGAAGAGATTACCAAGACGAAATACAACAAGGCTACCCAAGGACACATTGGAAAGTTGAAGGCGAAAATCGCTGCTCTCAAAGAACGTAAAGAGAAGGCACAAGCTAAATCCGGAGGGGGTGCACCAGGTTTCGAAGTAAAGAAATCGGGAGATGCAAGTGTTGCTCTGGTCGGATTTCCTTCTGTTGGCAAATCCAGCCTGATATCACAACTTACGGGTGTTGAATCCGAGGCGGGTGCTTTCGCATTCACTACCCTGACATGCATACCTGGATTGATGGAACACAGAGGGGCAAAGATACAGATCCTCGATCTTCCAGGCCTTATCAAAGGCGCAAGCGAAGGAAAGGGAAGAGGCCGTGAAATTCTGAATGTTATTCGCTCATCAGATATGGTGCTGTATGTTCTAGATCCATTTCAAGAGTCTCATTTCAATGTACTAGATCATGAGCTTTGGAAATCAGGTATGCGACTTAATCAACCAAAACCACAGGTTTTCATCCGAAGGACTGACAGGGGAGGGGTCGTAGTTCGTTCCACGCTTGGGCAGTCCAATCTGTCCGAAAGGGAGGTTCAAGATATAATCAGGTCTTTCGGCATAGTGTCCGCCAATGTTGTGCTTAGATCGAATGCTACAGATGATCATATCGTAGACACCCTGGCGGGTAACAGGATTTATTCCCGCGCAGTTGTGGTAATCAACAAAGTGGATTTGGCCACTGAATCGGACATGGAAAAGGCAGAGTCGATGGTGCCTGACGGTTGGTCGATTCTCAGGGTTTCTGCCAAGACAGGAGAAGGGATTGAAGAAATGAAGGATTTCATTTACGAAAATCTAGGCTTCATGTCGATATATCTGAAGCCACAGGGACAAGAGGCGGATCTTGTTGAGCCATTAATAGTAAAAGATGATTCAACTGTCAGGGAAATATGTGTTAAACTCCACAGGGATTTTGTAAGGAAGTTTCGATATGCGCGAGTCAAGGGCCCAAGTGCAAAATTTGACTGGCAAAGAGTTGGGCTTGATCATAAGCTGTCCGATGGAGATTTGCTGTCCATCATCACAAGAAGATGATTTTAGATGACAGGATATCTTTCCGAGGATGTGGCAAGAGATGCAGACATCATTCCTCGGGCCGAGATGCGCTCCCTTATTGAGCATCTGAAAGGTCGCTTCCGTAGCTTCTCAGCCCTCTTTATTGTAGCTCTACTAATCGGTTACCCCCTCGCAGAGCGAATGATATCTTGGGCGGCAAATAATGCAGAATGGCGTCCAGACGGGGTCAGCATAGTAATCATACAACCATTGGAGCTGATTCTCCTAAAGCTAAGAATTTCAGTTCACATCGCTTTAGGGGCTACTATGTTAGCATTGATTTTTGATCTTGCATTGAACGGGAGAGAGATTATTGCCAGGGGAAAGCGTACTACACCTGATGATGGAAGTGTTCTGAGGCTTGCAGGGGTATGTTTATCGTCAGTTGCATTGGCAATGATGGGCCTTTTTTATGCAAATTCGATATTGATTCCATTTCTTCTAGAATACCTTGCTGCTGATTCAACCTCCTCTGGGCTCGATGCAACCTGGCGCATAGGCTCGTGGTTGGGGTTCATTTTGGGTTTAATTACAGCATCGACGATCGGCTTTCAAGTCCCTCTAGTTGCTTTCATGCTCATCCGATCTAATCTAATATTGCCAGAAACAATCATCAGGAATAGATCCCTTTTATGGTTCTCAGCATTGGCAGTAGGTGCGTTTCTTTCACCTCCTGACCCTCTTTCCATGTTTTTGGTTGGAGGCCCAGTAGTCGTCTTATTGGAGATAGCTATCATATTCGAACGAGTCACAAGTCGCTCAAGGTGATTTTTCTATACCTCGGTTCCTCGAATCTTCTGCGCGAGCGTCTTCCCTACCTGAGTCGACATCAACTATTCGCATCAGGAATGTTCCCGCTATTATGAGCAGGCACAGGCTAGCAACCCCTACGCGACTATCGTACATGGTCGTCATAAATGCATAAATCGCTGGTCCGAGAAGTGCGGCCACTTTGCCGAAGAACCCGAAGAATCCAAAGAATTCCGCACTTCTGGTTTCAGGCACCATCTGGCCGAATAATGATCTTGCTAATCCCTGAGAACCACCTAGCAGGGCTCCAGCCATGCACCCAAGCAGAAGAAATTGATACATGACGCCGAATCCAAGTGGCTCCCAAAGTTTGTCCCTGACGGTCTCTGGGACGACGTCCAGTGGTCCATCTCCGAGGCTGGTTGGGTGTTCATCTCCGAGGGCAATGCGACCATCTAACGGCCCACCGGATACACTGGCGCTGAACCTTGTTTCTGAAAAGTCCTCGAAGAACATCTCAATTAATTGAGTATCGGCAGTGGATGCTCCTCTGTATTCATCAGATTCAGTATCGGGATTATTGAATTCGTAAATCGTTCGATCGTCGTAATTGTCATCCTCGTGTATTGGCATGACATTAAGCCACTTCACTGCCCAATCTTGTTCAGAATCGTCGACGGATAGCTTGAGTGCGAATGCCGTATCTCCAACTGTGATGTCGTATTCGGTATTTTCTTGATTCCAATCATACTGGAAATCGTACTCTGAATGCTGAGAGAGTTCCAACGGAGCGAATGAGAGCGCAGCGGTCACTACGACGACCCAGCCAACCAAGGACATTGTCAATGCTGATTTCGTGCTCGTTGCCTCAGCCAGTTTTGTAAATCCTATTGCACATGGGGCTGCAACAAATTGGATGACCAATATTGTAGCTATCAGTGCAGTGGTCGTTAACCCCAATACAGATATGCCGTAAATTCCAGCTAATGCAGTTACTGAGTTTATTCCATCGATGAACAAGAAGTAAGCGAACATATAGATGAAGAGAGTCTTGAATTTCCGCCATTCTGAAAAGGTCTTTTTCAACTCCCCGAATGCAAGTTTTGCTGATTGAATAATTCCAAGGCTCTCCATCTCATTTTCGATTTCTGGTTCAGGGACATACTTGAAAGTCAACATTGCAAATCCGAGCCACCACGCTCCGGAAGATGCCATTACGAAAGGAATTAGCCAACTAGGGTTTGATCCGGCACCATCCACAATGAATGTAATCATGAGAAGATGGATAAGCAGTAAGACGCCTCCTCCGAAATAGCCGTATGCGAACGCTTTGTTGGATATTGCATCCATCTCATCGTCCGTACCCATATGTGGAAGTAATGCATTGTAGAATACACCTGCACCATTCAATCCGATATTGGCCAATAGAAACATGACAAATATCCAAACCCACTGCATTGAGATATCGAACACTGGAGCGAAGGCGAGGGCAATGGTTGATCCTGCTCCAAGATAGGTCAATATTCTAAGCCACCACATCTTGATTGCCCGTCTATCTGCGATGACCCCGAGTGAAGGGCTAGCAATTGCAACCAGCAGTGCTCCGATCGCAACTGCGACGCTCCATACTGCGTCTGAAGTCATGTTACGGCCAAGAATTTCAGCCTCCAGACCATTTGCCTTCAGGAAGAGATACGCAAACCAGGCAGGGAGAACCGCGGTTGTAACTGATGTCTCAAATGCCGATTTACCCCAGTCATAGAATGCGTAACCGCGTACTGATTCGAGGTTTGATTGACGATCTAAAGTGGCTCCTTGCATATTGCTGCCTCGGCACCCAATAGGTATGAGAGGGTATGAGCGTTGTCACTGCGCAGGCAATAACGGATACGATAGGCCGTATGCGCCGGTTTCCCGAAACTTGTATTTATTTGATATTCGAATAAATACATGATAGGCTAATTGATGGTCTACATTACCCTCAGATAGAGTATGGTTGGAGGGGCATGGGAGAAGCCAAGGGAAAATTCTGTCGAAGCCCTACTCTACGGAATTGAACACGCAGATGGGGTTGAAATGGACCTCAGACTGACGGCTGATGGCGAGGTAGTTATCCACCATGACCCGCGAACTCCGGGCGGCCTGTTCCCGGAATCCAGCGATTACAGCGAGATTTCAAAACATTCCGATCGATTTGAGGATCTCTTGTCCAGAGAGAATTTTACATCAAGATGGGTGGATGAGGGTCGGTTCGTCTGTCTTGAATTGAAAGCGCCCCATCCATCTTCTGGAGCTGGCGGGGGATGGTTTAGAGGCGATGCGATGAGGCGTCATATGAGTGAACTGATGGGGAAGGTTAGAGAGATGATCGAACAAGAGGAGGTTCCCATTTCGTCCACGGTCTTCTACTCATTTGACCCATGTATAACTAAAGTGGCTAGGAGCCATTCCGGGGATTATCGTCATGCAAGACTAATGCCAAAATTAAGACAATGGGGCGGATGGAATGTCCAGAGGGCTGCAGCATTCCCATCTTTTATTTCTACATCTGTACCGAGGATGTTATCCCGACAAAAAAAATTGGGTGCGCCAATGCTTCCGCTCGCCTTGGAGTATCTCGAAGGGTGGACCCGCCATGTCCCGATAGGGACGTCCGTTGGGTTGAGGGGAAGAGGGCTTCAGCGCTTTAACAAGATTCGAAAAGGGCATCCAGTCTATGTCTGGCCTGCGCCGTTGAAGGTGGAGCCGCGTTTATTGGATGCTGGGCTATCGTGTATATCTGACACCATGGATTCAGATCTGAAGTATCCCGATGGTATAGAAAGATGCATGAGGCCCGCTACTATGCCTGAAATTGAGGGTGTTAGAATGCCATGGAATGAAATTTCCCAGGGTGAGCGTAGAGGGGTTGTCCAAAAATGGCGTAAGCGCTGGTCATGGAGTGTAACCCCCGAAGAATTGAGCATAATAACAACAGAAAGTACTCTTCCTTGGGAAGCGCCTCGTTTGATAGGTCACAGAGGAGTCGGTAAGGATCCTGGGACACTATGACTCAAGACGCCTATGTGGCTGATTCTCGGCCAAATACTTGGGCCTGTAGATTGGAACTCCTCGGCCCCCTCGTGCATTCCGCTCATCGAGTATCTGTGCGGTTATTCCCGCTATCCTGGACCACCCGAAGAATGTCGTGTAGTAATCTGGTTTTCTGAATCCCACAGACTGAAGCAATGATCCACTGGCAATGTCCACATTGGGGTACGGGTTGGATATCTTAGGTATCTCTGAGAGAATTGGAGGGACCACCTTCCGGAGGGCTTTTACGATTTTAAAATCAGAGTCATCTGGACAAACCTCTTCGCCGAGTTTGATTAGTAACCTTGCACGAGGATCCTCCGCGCGAAGTACTCCGTGTCCGAAGCCATAGATTGGTCTTTTTGCAGCAAGTTCGCCCCTTACGAAGGTTTCAATCTCCTCCTCATTACTGGTCCCAATTCGCTTTACGAATTCGAGACATGATTGATTCGCTCTCCCGTGTAATGGGCCGGATAAGGCACTCATTGCAGATGAGATAGAAGCGTATATCGAAGCCCTCCCTGATGCGACAGCTTTTCCGGAAAATGTCGAGAGATTGCCACCTCCATGGTCCATGTGAAGAATGAAAAAGAATCTCAAAACTCTATTCATTCTATCTGCTTCAGCGCCATCCACTCCAAGCATGTGTGTAAAATTCTCCACAAGGCCGAGTTGTGGTCGTGAGTCTCTTGTTTCCTGCACATTTCCGCCCCTCAGGAGGAATATCCTGACCATCAATTCAGGCATCCTGGCGATGAGGTTCATGGCATCGGTACGCAAATCACCCGTTGTATCTGATGCGCCGAGGGCGAGTATTCCAATTGACAACCAATCCATTGGGTGTCCTGAACCTGGAGTCAGTGATTCAAGTACCCGTAAAGCCCCAGTTGGCATATTTTCTGCCCGATGGGCTAATTCCGCTCTGAATGCCTCACTTTCCTCCTCAGTGGGAAGTCTCTTGTTGAAGAGTAGGTAAATGACGTCCTCTTCCTCTAAATCGACTAAATCTTCTACGGGGTATCCGACATAGTGTACTCCTTCCATGGGGTCAACGAATGAGGTCTGGCACGTCCCAACGGGAACGCCTCTTAATCCTGAGTCGAGATTCCCCCCCCGAATTTGGAAAATTGGCTCTCCCTCGTCCCCCATAATGTGGCGGCTGGGATTGGTCTGTGATAATCTCTCCGATAGAATGTCTTCTTTTTCGGCGAGTCATATTAGTCCGATTTCTCTTCCAACCTCTTCAAACTTCGAAAGGACCTCGTCGATATCCTCGCGTGTCAGTCCAGAAGACATCTGAGTTCTTACCCTGGCTTTATCTCTTGCAACCATTGGGAATACAATCGCCCCAACCATGACCCCCCTTTCCATCAGTTTTCTTGAAAATTGCTGAGCTACTCTGCTTTCCCCGCACATGACTGGTATGATGGGGGTTGTGGACACACCTGTATCGAATCCAAGGGAAGTAAGCTCATCTCGGAAATAATTTGTGTTGTGCCATAGTTTCTCTACGTGTTGAGGCTCGTCTCTCAGGACCTCTATTGAGGCCTTCTGTGCCGCTGCGACGCCCGGCGGCTGGCTTCCTGAGAGAAGCCACGACCTGCTATGATTCAAGGCGTGGTTCCTCAAGTCCTCTGATCCTGCGATAATACCGCCTTGGACTCCCAATGCTTTGGAGTATGAGCCACCTTCGACGGTCACTCTCCCTTGGAGTTCGAAGTGTGCTACTATGCCTTTACCCCCGCCCAGGACTCCCTCGCCATGACAATCATCCACCATTACCATGGCATCGTAGTCTTCAGCCAAATCCACTATCTGATCTAGGGGGGCGATGTCGCCATCCATGCTGAATACGCCGTCCGTAATTATCAACTTACGCTCAGCCGACTTACCTTCCTTCAAGGCTTTCTCGAGCCCGTTCATGTCATTGTGCGGGTAGACCGACCTTTGGGCCTTAGTCAGGCGGACGCCGTCGATTATTGAGCCATGATTTAACTCGTCTGAGATAATGAGGTCTTTTTGCCCCCTGACGAGTGTCGGAATAAGACCAACATTTGCTGTGTACCCAGCAGAATAAATCAATGAGGCTTCGACGCCTTTGAATTCAGCAGCGACTTTCTCGGCTTCTAGGTGCAGGTCCAAGGTACCGGCGATTGCCCTTACTGAGCCTGATCCAGCACCGTACTTTTTGGTCGCCTCGATGGAGGCCGCTACGACTTTTGGGTGGGTTGTTAAATTGAGATAATTATTTGCAGACAGCATTATCATCTCAGATCCTTCAATGTTGCACCTTGGTGCATTAGCTGATTCGAGGGTGGGTGGTTTCCATGCCAGACCTTGTTCTTCAAGCTCTTCATATCGGCGCTTCATCCACGAGAGGTCTGCCGCCATGGTGATCCATGAGATAGGGAGTAAATGGCTATTACCAATCAAGTTTTGAATAACGAACAATGAAATGTTGGTTCCAGAGTCGACCAACATGACCCTGTACAATATAATGACCGAAGCCTTGGAAAAGAGAGATGCCAATATGTACACCGACTTGCTCCATGGCAACTACGAGTTCGTCAGGCACCAGACCGGCACTTCGATGGACAGAGAGCAGATGGTGGAGATGATGAACATGATGATGGCCAACGAAAAGGTCGTCGTCCGTGATGCCAGATGCATTTATGAAAACGATGAGATACTAGTTGAGCATTCTATAATGGACTTCCCAGACGGTACAACCGAAGCTGTCATGAGCGTCCACACTCTGAAAGATGGATTGATTATTCGCAGCGAAACCGGTGCTACACTGATTTCTAAGTAGTTGAGAGAAAATGCACCCGTGCACAGTGATTGCAAGATTATCATGAGGCGTATTTAGGAGGTGCGAGGCCGTGACGGAGACGAGAATACGGGGCAAGGTAGCGAGTGGTCTCGGGAGAGCTCAGGTATTCATGTCCCAACCGCATTATCAAGATCAATTTAGAGACGTATTGGGTGCCACGGCGTGGCCTGGGACTCTGAATATCGAGGTATTAAAGGAAAATTTGGATACATACACCAGCTTACGAGCAGTGGCAGGTCTTTGTGAAGGGGACACAATCGAAGGTATCGAACCGAATAGAATAAACGGATTTGAGAGAGAGGGGCGCTCATTCGGAGGGGCCACGGCATTCCTAGCCTCGATATCAAAAGATGGTTCCTCGTGGTACGAATGTGCAATACTCATACCAGATCTTACTCGGCACACTGAGACTGCTGAGATAATTGCAAGCTCATTTCTTAGAGAATTGCTCCCCGTCAATGATGGGGACTTGGTTTCCTTACTAGTTAAGTAAATCTAGAAGTCCAATCTGATTCAAGAAGCGTGTGTATCTCAGATAAGGCCGTAGCACGCCATCGAGCTATGGCTCTGGGGTCTGAATTGAGCGGCGGCGCATGGAATGGTAATTCAGGTAAGGAGGCAGCCCAGTGAGCAGGGATATCCCTGTGGTCAATGTTCCAGAGTAACAGCGCATCAGCGGGGGCTCTTCCTAAATCTCTGGCTTGGCTGGGATTCCTGAGGGCGTCTCTGATTTCGTCGATGCTTGAATTTGAGCTATTTACTGCATTGATGGCTGATGCCATCCTTCGAACCTGATTCCAAAGAAATGACTCTGCTGTAATTTTGAATCCGACGATTCCCCCATTTTCTCGCCTCCATAGCGAACATTCGTCAACAGTCCTCACAGGAAGTCGGTCTGGGTCTTGTCTCGAGAAGGCAGAAAAATCATGCTTTCCGGTGAAAATGGAACATATTTCTTCGAGAACGTCCAGGTCTACTTCATTATTCCAACCATGGATCATATCCAAGCGATACAGATACGTGCGAGAAGAAGCTAGTCTGATTGGCAGAGAAGATTTTCTCCTAGAGACCCCCCAAACACAAAGATTTGATGAAAGCCTATCGCCTATAGCCCTGATTATTCTGGATTCGTCCAAGTTGTTCATAAGTGTCGGTTCGAGTTCCAGATCGATTAGGTTCATTCTCGCACTTACACCCGAGTCAGTTCTCGATGATAGGCGAATTTTTGCATTCTCGGACCAGTTCAGTTCTTCAATGATGGACTTTATTTCTCCTTGCACCGTTGGCATATCAGGTTGTATTTGTGAACCGCTGAAAGCTGCCCCGTGATAACCTACTGCGAGGATGAAACTCTCGGCTTCTGGGCCGGGTTGCACATTTACTCCTCTACCAAGTACTCCATTGCCTCTCCAACCGACTGGAATCCGAGGCCTAGAAGTGAAAATTCGACTGCATCGCGAATGAACTGTCTGGCAATGGGTGCACTTCTATCGAAATTGGTCTTAACATCGATTGATTCGATGAGTAGTCGCGCTGCTTCATAGAGGTGGAACGAAATGTCTGTCTCTTCGGAAGAAGTTCCTAAATCGACAAGTTTCCGGAGTTCCCTGACAGCCATGGGTATTCGGTCGAACTCAATTAGAGCATTAGCGTATGCTGCCCTGTAATCCGCATTTTCTGGTGCAAGTGAACATGCTCGACGAAGGTATGATTGCACCTGGCCCTCATTGATCCTATCATTGCCCTTGTCATCGAGATTTCCATTTTCTTGTATCTCGAACAAGGCTGCCTCTGCCCAACCGTGATAACCGGCTGGATCGTCTGGAGAACTGCTCACATGTTCCTCAAAAATCGACATTGCCGACATGTAATCGCCTCGAGTGATGTGTTGTGCTGCAGATGTGACTACGTCTTCGGACATGGTGTTCCCTCGTACTACAACCCAGATGCTTTTGGTTATCAACGATATGCCTGTGCTCCGATAATCAACAGGCTCATTTACGACATTCGGAATGCATCCGATGTCTGATTGATCAGGAGGTGAATTTTCTCAGGAGCGTGAATTCCGTAGATGCAGGACTCTGGCTCATTCACTGCCTTTGGCCTAGTTCTTTTGAACGAGAGGAATAGTCCAATCCCTGAGAATAATGCTCGTATTCCGCCGGGGGACTCCTCATTTGTCGTATCATTTGAAACTCCTGCTGCTACTGAAGTCGAATCAGAAGCGATATTCAGGCCTGAGGCGGTGAGAATCTGTATAGTCCCGAATCTAAGCAATCTACTGGTTATCGACGTCTCAACTATGAGATTCTCAATACGATCGTATCCTATACTTTGGCTATTGGCATCAAGATACATGAATCGTTTGATTAAGTGTATCCGACGATCCGTTATTGCATATGTGAACGCTCTTTGGTAAACCACGGTTAATGCGATTAAAATCCCTGCAAACATAGGGCCTAAAAGCAAATAGTAGGCATTCCCCCAACTAGGCAGGGGAAAATCTCCATCTCCGAAAATGCCTGCAACATTGATGCTGATTTCTAAGGATACCCAAAATGCTGGCAATATAGCTGCAAAAACAACCCAGATGATAGTCCATTTTCCACTGGTGGGGCCATTGGAAAAATGGATTATTTTAGCAAGTATTAGCATGATTAGCATGAGACCGAAGACACCCGTAATGTCTGCACCCAGATGGAGCATTTTGATCACAAATGCCATTTGGCCTTCCCCCTGTGGTCTTTCAGATATATTCGCCCACCAGAAAAATATGTACAGCCCCCCCATCAAGCCCCCCAGCACGTATCTTCCATACATGCTACGCGCTGTAGGGTGGCCTATCCAGAGAATTTGCTCGGAATCTGTCAGCGTGGGTATCCTATTCCTGTTGGTCCCACTGTTGAGATGGTCCCCGGTGTTGGCCATGACTTGAGCAGATATCTCATTTCAATTTAGGATTCCCCAAGCATGCTCTGCATTGCCCCGTATCCATTTGAAATCTGAGATGTTCCTGTCGCCAGCCTCATCCGATAGGAGGATATGTTCCACTTCGAGTGGGTACTCATTGTAGGTGAGATGGCTTGTGAGGCCTGCCCGCGTGGGTTGATCGAAAGTCCAATGCGCTCTCGAAGTTGCCCTTACTTGGAGCTCTACGTTTACCTTTTCATTGTGGAGCCTTATCCTGAATCTTGGAAGTACATTACCGTCTGAATCTGTTAGTGCTTCTGGGTCATCTGGTTTAATCAGTTCAATCGATCCATGTTCAAGTTTCTCAGTAGTACCCCTAGACCGATCGTGCATCAGACCTCTGGCATTACTGGGCCATCTGATTGAATCCCTTTTGGACCATGGTACAGAGTCTTTCTTCGACATCGAGCCAGAGATGTGTGGCAAGAACCAGTCCAGATACGTCCCATCATCAAAATGAAGAAAACCCCAGAACCATGGCACGCTGGGAGCTTGCACAGTCACCTTCTGAAAGTATGCCGAACCTTCGACAACCTCTCCATCTATCGACACGTTGGCTTTCATGGCGTGTATTCTTAGGATATCGTACCCCATCCCCAATGCGTAAACATTGTTCGCATATGTTGCGCTGCTTGGACGTTCCCACCACGGCGTCAACTCTGCCTCGAAGGATTTTGGAAGATGATTATCTGACTCATTATCTGATTTGAATGAAAGCCACATCTTGCTTAGGTCTGGCAACATGCCGAAAGATAGGTCATCGCTTGTCAAGGGGACTACTGCGCCACCCCCAACACCCATTCCGTCCCCCGGCCAATTCGGATGTGTATCTGTCATTGCTGCAATTCGGCATTCAGTCATACGGGCTGGCTCGTGCATCACATCTCCGTCATACCACCACGCACACACCATTCCCGGCAGAACATGGCCATCATGCTCATCGATTGCCATCCTAGCACCAGGCTTCCACCAGTGGTTGTTCACCCTTATCGAGGGAGTCTCCTTGGTTGACCATAGAACCATGAGTTGACGTGATCTCTTGGGATGTTTCGGATCGGGGAGGACCAAGATGAACCACCACCACCACCATGAGAGTCGCTTGATTGGTGGCAGAATGTCAAAGCGCCACATGGTGGAAAGATCTCCTCCGAACCTTTTCATTTGGTCATTCAATCGATCTCCCTCCTATTGAATATGGATTGACCGATTAGTATTGGGAATGTTATGAAAACGAGAAGTACAATTACACTCAGACTCAACGCCAGTGCTGATGAACCAGTCCCAAAAGTGTGTACAGGGGGATTCCAGAAGAATGCCAACCCACTTTCAAGATTGAATGCAGTTGCCATCTGAGCTAGCATGATGGTATCCGGCCATGCGAGAATTACAATCGCATCAATCATTTGGAGAGACCAGTGGGATACTGAGATTATTGGAACCAAGTCTGCCCCGAACAAGGTCATGACCGCCATTGCAAACTCGTACACGCCATACACCAATGCAAAATAAACGCCATATTTTGGAGATATAAGTCCCATTGCATTGAAAATTGAGCCATAAGCAGCAAGAGAGAGTACGGTTACAATGCCTATGCCAAACCAGACATTGATGTCTCCCAACCTATTTCCATCAGGCCCAATGGTAACGGTGATTAAAGCCATGATCAAAGACATCGCAAGCACGAAGCCACCAGTGAATATGAGATATCCCGTGAGCCTGTAGACGATGAATTCACCACGATGAATTGGTTTTGAGAGCAAATAATGTAACGTTCCATTCTCGCTTTCATCTCGAATCAGCCCTAACGCCAAGAACAACGGCAGGAAGATGCCGATAATCATAGCGAATGCAATTTTCCCTGTGGCGATTATGAATGATCTGTGAGAAGATTCCCCTAGGAGTTCTGAGTCCACAGGGTCCTCGTCAACAAATTCATCCTTGTTTATTTGTAAAACCGAGCCATCTGGACCTCTTATCCATTGCACATCGCAAGCTATGCCATTTCTATTTTCATCGTTATTTTGATTTCCAGTAGGCAAATAGTAATTCTCTTGGGTACAGTCTCCGTCGTCATCGAATCCCTGGCTTTGAGAGGGATCTTCAGAGTCCCAGTCCAATCCGTCTTCGTCGATGTACGCGCTTGGAGGATCTGGGGGGACGTAGTAGCTCTCGGTTGTTCTACCGTATTCTGCATTCCAGCCCTCAGCAACTGCCAGAGTTCCATTCCCGTCGAATCTCAGGAATTGTACATAGAGGGAGTTATCGGCAAGAGTGCATGCGAAGGAGCTGTACCCATAGGGGGTATTCTCCAGATTTTCCCCGATTATTTCAGGACATTCATCGTTGGATCCATCGAAGTTGTAAGCGGCGTTCTCCCAATTTCCTGTAAATTTAGACGGTCCAAACACATCCCATGTGTAGTTTCCGGAGTGTGTTCGAACACCCCAGTAATTGATTTGATCTTCAGGGATGAAAATAGCAGCTCCAGGGAATTCTCTGTCGTCATAATCGCTGGAGCCATACTTCATTTCCTGTCCGAGGGGATAGCCGTCGCCATCGAAATCAACAGAGTCCCCGTCATTATCGATAGATTCGAAGCCCTGCCTCACCGCATCGATGTAGAATGCTGAGAGAAGTGTGAGCAACAAGACGGATACGCCCATTACAGTCCATGTAGAAGTCTTGTTCTTTAGTTGCCTAACTGTGAGTTCAATTATCGCACCGGCTTTCCTATCGAGTGCTGTCCACACTGTCGTAGCCAGCCGTCTTCCTTCAGAGTCTATCTGGTCCTTCCTACTCATCTTGAATCACCCACAAGGTAACCAAGAAGAGATTCCAGATTATCATCCGGATTCTCAATAGAGTGTATTGGGACCCCTGACTCAAGGATCAGCGCTGGCAAGATGGAATGTGCTTCCGAGAGGTCTTTTGTCATTATCTCAAGGCGCTCATTATCCAGGAATCTAACGCCATATACTGGTTGCTTATCGATGAAGCTTGATGCGAGAGCTCTTGCATCTTCACAGTGTATCAGAATACGATGAGGGTGCTTGTCAAGCATTGCTCTGATTGCATGTAAATTACCAAGAGCAACTAGTCTGCCGGCATGAAGAATGACGATCTGTTCAGTTATTCTTTCTATTTCTTCTAGTATGTGACTCGAAAGTAGTACGGTCTTCCCTCTTGACCCCATTTCTCTTATCACGTTCATTATACTAGTTCGCGCTAGGGGGTCGCAGCCGTGAAGAGGTTCGTCTAGTATGAGCAAGTCGGGATCGTGTACCAAAGCAGCTGCAATTTTGACTCGTTGACGCATACCCTTGCTGTATTTGCCGATCTCCTTGTTCAGAACGTCCCCCAGATCAACAAAAGAGAGAGCGTGCTCAGCCCGAAATTCAGCTTCTGCCCTTGTCATGCCATGAAGCCTAGCAAGAGTGGATACGAAGTCGATTGAAGTCATCCAGTCATACATCCTCTCTGATTCACTAACATAGCCAATTCTCCGATATGGCGCGGTGGAATCCCATGGGTTTGTTCCAAAGAGCCGCACAGATCCTTTACTTGGTCGGATTCTGCCCATTAGGAGTTTGAAGAGAGTTGATTTTCCTGCACCGTTCATGCCTAGAATGCCCGTTACACCCCCGTCAATTGCAATTGATACATCATTGATGCCAATGACTTGTCCGTACCACTTTGACACGTGGTCTAGAGTCACAGCTGGCGGATTCGTCATTCCCTAGTCACCTCCAATGATGCCACGCGGCTTGCGAATATCGCCAATGAGGCTGCATTCATTGCCACCAATGATATGACTGATAATGCAAGGGGGTGATCATAGTTGGATGGAAGGCCCACTAGCCACTGCCCGACATGTGCTAGACAGTCATAGGGGCTTACCATGTAGACGTAAGTTGTATTGAATTGTATTTCTATCAGCCATGCAATGAGTTTGGATCCTAGGATGTAACCCAAGAATGAAATTGAGGCTGTAAATCTACTCGTACTTATGCTCGAAAGTGCGATTCCTATCGAGGTGTAGGTGAATACCAGGAAGATACCAGCCAATAATCCTCCAATGAAAATTGGAAGGGTGTCTGCTATGTATGACCAGCCTTCTCCTTTGAAGACGACAGCCGCAGAATAGTACATCATGTATGTCAGAAGGATCACTATGGCGAGGACTGATGCGGCGCTTAGCCATTTCATGGCTGCATAATCAAGCCGTGAAACTGGCCTAGAGAAGTATATTGCGCTGGTCCCATTTCTTCTATCGTCAGAAATCAGGCCGCCAACCACAAGAGCAGTCAACAATGGCCACATGCAAAGATTGCGCGGGAAGTATCCCAACACGTTACCCCATAAATTGTACCTATTTACCCCCCACATCCTATTGAGGAAGCCTGTTGCATCGTCGCTCACCAAGGTTGAAAGTAAAAGCATGAGTATTGGGGTCATCGAACCCAGTATGACAACTAGCAAAAGTAGCCTCACGAATGGATGGTAACGTCGATGGCCAGAGCCTGAGACTATACCGTATACATGATGCCTGTAGATAGCGTAGTTCCTGACCCATCTCGGGCCGAGAGGGCCATTCCACGGCCGGTATATTTGTTCGAATATTTTGCCTTCCATTGGCCTTGCTACTGTTGCAGACGAAGTGTCGTCGCCATCTCCTGAACCGTAGGCCGCCTCTATTCTGGCTTCGCCGAGACTGGCGGTGCCATCAGATTCGATCATTATTCACGACCCCCAATAATAGCAGAGGCTCCCTTTGCCTCTTTTCCTAGTCGTTGCATGATAAGGAGAAATATATCCTCCAAATCTGGCTCGTACTCTTTCAAGACTCTGACTTGGGCGTTTGTCTCGGAGGCTCCCAGAAGAATGGCTGAAATTGTCTCATCACCATTCATTTCGACCCTCATTATACGCCCCATTCTTCGGACGCGATGGCCTCTTGTCAGTAGCCATTCCTCTAGTTTCGTAGCTCCACCCCAGACAGATATTTCGATTTCTCTCGTAATTTGGCGTGCAAGCTCATCTATGCGACCTTCCAAAACTATCTTCCCCCCGGAAAGCATCACTACCCGTTCACACACACCCTGAATATCTTCCATAACATGACTAGTCATGATGACAGTCCCCCCTCCATCAGAGATGGTTCTCCTCAGGGTGTCAAGCATAAATTGCCTCGCAGATGAGTCTAATCCATTAGTAGGTTCATCGCAGAAAAGTATCTGGGGATCATGAACAATTGCACATGCCAGTTTTGTAGCCTGCCTCATTCCTGTAGAGAAACTGTCGATAGTGCGATAGCGCTGATCTTCCAGACCAACATACTGCAGAACTTCATGTGCTCTCTGTGTTGCTTGGTCTGGTCGCATTCCGAGGAGTTCCCCGGCATATCTTACATGGTCTACAGCAGTTAGACCTGGATCCAAAGAATCGTATTCTGCCATATATCCTATACTGGATCGTATCTGTGGGCCCATGGTCACAATATCCTTTCCAAGAACTGTGCCACCACCCTCAGTGATTCTTATCAAACCCAAAATACATTTGAACAGGGTTGATTTTCCTGAGCCATTCGGCCCCAATATCCCTATACCGCCAGTACCGATGTCCAAATCAACACCGTCCAGAGCGGTGTGCGGGCCGTACATTTTTCTGAGCCCGCGTATTTGGATTACTGGGTCACTCACACCTTTATCCTCCGTTGCTTGTTTGTCCACTGTTTGAACAACCTATGAATCAATCCCCGTGAAGACCTTCTCATTCAAGTCAATACTCCATCTCTGACTCGTACAGCTACACCTTTCCTTTGCACGGACATTTCAAGCATGGTTGAATTGGAGTTTCCATGTGCTACTAGACTTCCATTTTCATCTACAATCAAACATGGCTGCCCGACTGTAACCCACTCATCTGCTCCGATCACGAATCCGTGCATAACATTCCTTCCAGCCCCTACAAATGGTACTGCATCAGAGTGGATTGTGACTCTGGCAATACCCGGATGGGTCCGAAGATGACTTTCATTGCCACTCGAAAATCCAAGAGGGGGCTGGACATTCACAAGGGAATGGAGCGCCTTGGCACCTTCCAGTGCAAGGGACAACCCTCCATCATTCAACCGAGGTGAGAAAAGGTGACGTTCACCCAGCAATATGTTCACTGGCCTACCTGTCTTTGAGTGTCGAACGTTCATGCCATCTGTTATTCGACACCCATCAGAAGGTTTCACTCCGCAAAGGACTGCGAGCCTATCTACAGTAGAACATCTATCTAACCACGTTTTAATTTCGCTCTTCATCATGCCTTCATTATCAGAAGCCGTTCTGTATTCAAGAGGTGTGTCCTGCAATCCAATACGGTCTAATCGAATGTATGATTCTGCAGAATTTGGATCAACCAAAACAGAATCATCACTACCTTCTACTCGACACCAGGGGGATAAGTCCTCCAATGAGTAGGGGATTATTCCCAGTGGCGTGTTCACGAACAATGCGGTCTTGGGTTCATGTTGAAGAATCTCGGATACCGTACTTCCGTATGCAGTTCTCCATGGAGGTTGGCTTCCGTGCAGAATTACAACATTCGATGGCGGTCCTGTGGACCCGTCCCACCATGAGCCCGGTAACCTCCACCTCTTTTCCAGTAGCGTGCCAGCGTGAATGATATGCGGCCTTTCAGAGATGTCTTCGCCAAAGGGTTCGGAGGAAGGCCTAACTGGGTCGGTTGAGAAAATAATTGACGACAATCTGAGCCCTGGCGGTGATTTTGAGTCTTCTTTTATGATTGCCATTATCTCCTTAAATGCCTTTCTAAGATAAGGGGATGCGTGACTTCTACGTTCCGCGAGATTCCATATTGATCCATTCCTTATGGCTTCCCTACATCGAGAAAGTTCTCTCTGCGTGACCTCAAGATTATGTCTGGCAAGAACTGCTGTCCTAGTCTTCTTATCCATCTGCCTGACCTCCATCGGTGTGTAATCTTCGAGATATCTTGACGACACGGGCCACTCCACTGCGGATTCGATTCTGTGGGTTCCCTCTTCGGAGAGTATCCTCCCATCTTTGGCAAATAAGGCATAAGCTGCTGAGTCGAAAAGGTCTGCACCGAGTGCAATGCAAAGTGGAAACAACATAGGATGTCCGCACCCAAAGATATGAACTGGGCGGTCTGGGGGGAGCATTGACATGGAAGAGAGCACTGCAGAAAATAGATCGGAATACCTCTGTGTTTCCATGAGTGGGACGATGCCCCCTATTGGATGAACCGAAAACCGCTTTCCTCCTGCCTCTGATGCAGCCATTCTAGATGCTGATTCCGCTCTCAAATCTTGATGTATTCCTCCTTGAATAGGTCCGTTGAGAAGTAATTTTTCTCCTGCGGCTCGAAGCGATGCAATAGCGCGCACTGCAGTAATATCAACAGCGTCCTCTATCTCTTCCCTAGTCATGTCGGGGCGACCGAAGACGTCGAGCATTGTACCTATGTCCACGCCGATATCTCGCTGAAATTCAACAATCTCCTCGATTCCAACTTCCACATCCCCATAGACATATGATTGAAAAGTTCCGGAGTCAGTCATTATCACACCCGGAAAGTTCAGGAGCTCGTGTACTCCCTGTTCAAGTGCCTGCTTCCGAAGTTTTTCGTGTTTCCAAATCACATACGAGTTCGTGATTAGTGCCTTAAAAGCAAAATTATCCCACATCTCTCTTGGTTCAATTGTAAGTATATTCGGATTTACAACGGGCAAAAGAGCGGGAGTAGTTAATATTCCATGGTTGGTGTGGATTTTCCCTATTCTGGCAGCCCCATCCCTATTCACAATCTCAAACTTTCCAAGATCCTGCGGCCTGCAAGGAGGGCTTTCCCTAGTCATGCTGATGCCTCTTCTTGAGATGGTGAGCGGTCCAATATGGTGACTGTGACAATGCCCTCGTTAAGAGTCATTTTCACGAGGTCTCCGGAATTTATCTCAATAGTTGGATCGGCATCAAAGCCATGTCCGTAGGGTATTGCCTGGATAGATGCAGCAGGGAGTGTGAGTGGGCAAACGTCCCTGTTCAAAATTGCTGCAGGTGCTTTTCCCCCGTAAGAGAGGCCCATCAGCACATATGGGGCTACAGTGGACCCCGAGCCACGCGGATAGACGAGTATCTTCCCACCTATAGCCTGTCCATGAAGAGGGTGTCCCGGCTCAGTCACTATGCCTGACTCAGGATCTACATATCCGAGATACGTGATTGGTATGTCAGTGACAAGGGCCTTGGCAACAACCTCGAATGAATGCTGGCTAGGTAAGCCCGACCCCTTCATAGAGACCTCTCCACTCTTCCATGTTTTTGCAGATATCATTTCTTTTGCATGTGATTTTTCAAGCGAGGGAGGGGGACCTGCGGATAAATCTGGATCGAATGCATGTGCGACGCACTCGTGTATTCGTGCAACGCTAGTGGGCATTGAATTCAAACCACTGGTGAGGTAATGTTCTGCTTTCATGGAATTAGTGAGCAGGTAATTATATCGGTCCCTGTTGTATGGAGTTACCTCGGGGCAAGTATCCCTCAAGAGCAATACTCCTCCTTCTTCGAGAATATCTGATGTGCCATCTTGGAGGAGTTGGTCATGCACCGCGCCTGAGGTGAATAACCAAAGTCGATTGTTNGGTATCCTTTGGCCCAACTCCATTCTTGCTCGGACTTCTGCAGCCACCGCCCGTGCTTCTCCGATGCTTGCCTGCGGGCATCCAATNACCACCAGGTCTACTCGACCGGTCGGGGCTAGGCGTTCATAACATGCGTTGAGATCACTTTCCGTAAAAGAGACTGACCCCTGATATTCTGATTCCGGGGCGGTCCGTGTCAGACCGTCTGCCCAAAGCATCGGGCAACCGAAATTTGCTGCTGCAGCAGTGAGTGCCTTCTTCATCTCAAATGTGGCACTTTCAGACAGGCCCTGTATACGGGGCATTGGTCCGAATGGAAGTGACCAATCTGGCTGGATTTGACGGCCTATCCAGTCTCCAAGAATCGAGAAATCTGTTGGGTCGGTAAGATTACATTCAACTTTCACCATAATATTCGGCTTCCGATTCGACTGGAGGTGGAGACCCCAAAGTGGGGCCCATCCGGTTAAGGCTGTGGAAAGTGCTGAAAGACCCGATTCCCTATTTGTGGCTAAATCTGTATATGTATTGGCGAAGCAGACAGCGTTCGACTCTGCCCAGCTACCTATGCCGCTAGTTGATTCCGTGTCATGATCGTATGGAGTACATGACAGAGNTGTTTGGATACCCATCTCCCAGTATGAGGTTACAATCTCAGCCTGAAGGATCATGAAATCAGGATAATCAATCCCCATCTGATTAATCTTGGAAGAGTCGCATCCAGCTGAATTCAAAGTAGTGGGTATAGCGACCTTGGCATCACCATCTGAGGCCAAATCTGCAAGAAATCGTCTGAGGCCCACACCACCAGTAATGACTGAGACGCCGGATACATGTGCATTNGAGGCCTTAGTGAATCGGTTTGCTCCCGCAGCAAGAGCAAGGTCGGTTACTAACCGGGCTGCCTTTTGACGTGTCGGTCCGTGCTTTCCAGCAAGCATAGCAGCGAGCTCGCCGGGCACCTCCATGGGGCTCAATGAGGCAGGGAGGAGATGAACATAGGGTTGCGATGGGGCGGTACGAGGCTTCATTTGGCTGTAGTGAGTGGGGANGCCATGTTAGAAGCAGGCCAGAAGGCGCCCTCATTCAAAGCTCGTATACAAGATGGCACGGATGTATCTCTTGAAAGCATCCTCTCTGAAGGGAGTGGTTTAGTGCTCTTCTTCTATCCCAAAGACAGCACACCCGGGTGCACCCAGGAAGCTTGTGACTTCAGAGACGCGTATGAGATATTTCGTTCAGAGGGATACAGGGTTATGGGGGTCTCAAAAGATTCTGCGAAATCTCATATGCGTTTCTCAGAGAACAACCAATTACAGTTTGACCTAATTGTTGATGAGGATTTGAAGGTCCAAGAGGCATATGGGGTATGGAAAGAGAAATCGAACTATGGAAAGACGTATATGGGCACGGTTCGATCCACATTTGTAATTGATTCCGAGGGCATCATTACAATCGCAAAATATAATGTAAGAGCCACGGGGCATGTCGAGAGAATTGCAACTGAAATGGGAATATCTGTGGATCAGTGATTTTAGGGGGCCTTGATCTTTGAAAGTTGAGGATAAGCGGGAGCTCATTTCTTCCTTTCTGGGAAGATGTGTCAAGTATGCGGAGATGTCCTTAGAAAGAAAGTCAGAAAGAGAAGTTGACGCGATTGAAATTAGCAGATGGAAGGCCTATCGAGATTTTACCGCGTATTCTGCATCAGAAGTCATATCTGGGGCTCTTGACGGGTGGTTAGATGGAAGTACAGACAGTACCATGCCAAGCGCCCCAGAACCACTTGGATCTGGAATTTTGTCGACAGACGTCAAAAATTTGAGCCATATCGAAAGAAGAGGGCTTATTTCGAGAGTAATCGGCCCACGCCCAGTGTTCTTGGTCGGAACCTGTGATTCAGGTGGAGCTCGTAATTTGGCGCCNATGTCTTCAGTGAATGTTCTCTCAAATACACCCCCATTGATTGCAATGAGTCTGTCTTCGGACAAGGGAGGTCGTGTCCGAGATACATTCCGAAACATAGAGAGTGGCGGGATTGGTGCGAAAGTATCTATTCAGGCACTACTCGGGGATAGGCGTAGCGCATTGGATGTGGAAGTAGCTGCTCAGCCCCATCCCGGCGATGTGAGTGAATGGGACCTTGTTTCAGGAAGGTTGGTTGAAACTGAATCAGGAGACGTTCTTTCCACCGCAATTGCAACCATACACGCTGAAGTTGTGGAGATTAGGAATCTGCCGAGAAATTGCAAAGCTAGCCTGATAATAATGGAGATTGACTCAGTCACCCTAGCATCAGAGGGAAATGAGGGTCGGCATCCACGTCTTATTCAGATTTCAGATGGGGCGCTATCAAATGACATAGGGCCATCCGGGTGGGCGCATGCCCTAGATTGGTAGAGGCTCATTTTCTGAATCTGAACCTTGCCACATAGCAGTTCCGAGCACATGGCGCTTCTGATCTACTCGCACGCCCCTGCCGGGCACAACGAGTAGGCATCCTTCTGAATCTATTCTGAATGCGGGCCTACCTATTCTTGAGGCTGAGTCTCCTATTCTCTTTCTCAATGCCCCGCGTTGTGTTTCTACATGCCTCAAGTCAGAAAGATCGATTATNACGGTCTCGCCAGATCTGAGGGCATCATCTAGAATATTCACATCTATACCCAATCTATCATTAGGTTTGATGTATCTAACGAAACTAGAAGCCTTTGGATGTAATCTACTAGTCCGCTCAGACCAGACTGCTTTGTCCAATTGATGGAATGGGTGTTCTCCGCCCACTCCTGGTATATCTCCGCCATTTCTGTTCCAATCCTCGGATTCGGGCGCGACGGGGAGGCCCAATGCTCTCTGTAGCCACTTCACAGCCATCAGGAAGAGTCGTCTTCCATCAGTGCTTCCCTCAGAGATGATGAAATAGCGCTAATATCGGGGTCAGACCCCAAAGTCGGATTTGAGCTTTTAGAGCCGTATAGTTTCTCTGCGAGGTCTTCCATGGATTCGCGTAATGGATCTTCGTTGACTATTTCTTTTCTTATCGGTGTTGGTTTGGTGGGGCTGATCGGCGTTCTGGTTTCTCTATCAGCTCCACCCATTTTCGAATCTGATCCATTTGGCCCCTTTCCGCGTCCACGGAGTATCATCGTCACGGCCAAGGCTACCGCCACAAGTACNCCTGCTGAAGCTGCAATCATTCCAAATGGCTGCGGTGCTGGGTTGACGGATATCTCGACATCCCAATATGATGATTCAGTTCCGTCGCTTACGATAAGTCGGACTATCCTAGTTCCTTCCTTGTTGAACGTGGTTTGTGTAGAATAACCTATGAGGTCCCTGTCGTTACCGGAGTCCCCGTCTCCATCCGAATCAGACATGATGTCCAAGTCCCATGCATAATCGAGATTTGGTAAATCGTACGGCGTATCTGAAGATCCCTGTGCTGAGAGAATGACTGTGTCTCCTTGTGTGGGCGATTCCTCAGAAATAGATCCTGTAGCAATTGGTGCTTTGTTCCTTATGGTTATCGGGATTTCGACCGAAGCAGTTGCGCCATCGTCATCGGCTATGTGCAAAACTATAGACGAGGGGGCAGAATTAGAATCCCCCCATGTGTAATCGAAATCANNACCTATGAAATCGCAATCGTCGTTNAGTGAACCTGATGCAGATGTGTCTATGCTCAAGTCGAGATCCCAGCATATTTCGATATTCTCCAAGTCACCGGGAGTATCCCTTACTGAGGCAGAGATCGTAAGTGGGGAATCTTCGAAAACCGGCAATGGTGGAGACACAGGATCGATTGTTGGAGGGATGTTAATCACCTCTATGGGGACAGTTGTAATTCCTGTTGATGCCCCGTCATCATCGAATATTTCTATGGCCAGAAGATGGAATCCTGACGTTACATACACATATTCTGTTGAAAAGTCGGAAGAGTAGTCNTCCACGATTGGACCGGACGATGAATCCGCATCAGGCCTCCATATTGCAAACAATGTAGGCATGTCTCCGGGGCTATCTGATGCCGCTGCCGTAAATCTCAGTAAATCTCCCTCATTTACCGTGTAAAGTCCCCTTGAGTCCTGAGATAGCCGATTCGGGCCAAACCAAACTTGAACGAAATCGAGAACCGGTGGTGCATTTAANACCAGTATGTTTGCTTCGATTGTGGTCTGAGCGCCGTCATCATCTACGATAGTTGCAGATGCGACAACATNTCCTTCTTGNTTTGGTATGAATGTGCATGAAACGCCTAACGTGCCCTCGATGCAGGACTGATCCCAGCTTATGTCAACAGGTGAAGTGGGCGTATTAGTATCGAGATCTCTTACGTTATCCAATTGAATTGTGATCTCTTCCCCTATTACAATCGATGACTCATATGGTAGCAGTATTGCTTCTGGTGGACGGTTGAGGACATTCATGGTTGTGCTCGCCTGACTTGTGTCTCCCTCGTCATCGGTAATTGTGACTGTTACCTCGTATTGGCCATCATCTGACCAGGACTGGGAGTGTGTACAACCAATGATGCTCTGAACCGTTCCATCGGGCATCTGAGACTCNATTTTACAGGTGACTTCGCCGCCATCNGGGTCGTTTGATGCTGTGGCATCAATGATGACATCTGTAAGGGTTAGGGTATCNGTAGGTACGGATACATCGGCATANGGAAGTCTGCCNACATAGACGAATATGTCAGCAGCATCGTTAGAAGGATCGCCATCATTTTCCCCTGTATTTATCGAGAATGAAATTAATTCATTGCCAATTATTTCAGGGACCGCCCATTCAAAATTTGCAACGGAAGTTCCCAGAGAGGGCAACGAGGGGAATACCTCCGAACCTAATGCACCTGAATTACTTCCATATGCTTCCACAGTGCCAGGGGGTGCTTGCTTTAGACCATCATTCACTATCGGCACCGAGATAGTAACTATGTCTCCCGGCACGACATCGTAGGGGGAGGGGATAGTTTCGGTCGTATTGGATCTGTTGCGCTCAACNGAAATNGACGCTGNTTGAAGTTTAAGNTCTATCTCATGAATATCTGGATCGAGTGTAACTGTTGAAACTCCGATATTATCCGTTCCAACTCTAGCCAGAATGCCATGAGAACCATACTCTCCAACTACATATGAGTCGTCNCCATACTCGCCGTAGTNGAGAGANAGGAATGCAGATCCGTTNGAAGCAGTGGTGACAGTTGTCCCGAAACCTGTCGCATCGTACCTAACCTCCACGTCAGCATCCTGCAAGGGCGTGCCTGAACTGTCTGTAACATTGACCCAGACGGGAGATTCAAGATTGAATGGTGAGAGGGGGTATCCCATGTCCACATGGACTTCATTGGGCCTAAATGCAAGATTTGAGAACTGGATTTCATGTTCTGCCATCAGTCCGAGTGTGACCTCATTTAGAGTAAGGACGTCGTTTCCTATGGAGTCACAGTGCCAGCCATAACCAACTATGCTCCCATTGACGTCTGTTGCAGTGACATTGTAACTCACAGCACAGCCGGAGTGGCTAGTACCNGGATAGCCGGCCTGTACCACGGTGGATGTTGTCTCAACCTGTTCANAGGAGTCCTGGGGAATATCCACATATGCAGACGAGCCGGAATAAGTCGTGTTCACAGTGTAGTTATTCACCCATGTATCGCCTACGTAGAGAGGGAAGTCGTGCCTCTCAAGAGGAGGCCAATATTCGTTTGCAGCTGTTATTGAAGCGATGTTGCAACTTATTATCAGGCACACCCACCAAGGACCGTCGAACTCAATGTCTATTGTTGCTGTCTGGCTAATNACGGCCATATCGCTGGCTCGAATTAATGATACGGTCACCACCTCTACGATTACGTCTCCGTTTTGACCTTCGAGTTGTATATTATCTGCGCGATAATCCCCTTGACCTATGGCTTCATAGGCAATTGTTTGAATCCCCCCCAGGTCTATTTCGAGTACGTCTGTTACTTGGACGTCAAGAGTTCCTGTTAGCGTATTCACGTTGGTTGAAACGCCACTACTAGCAATGAAATCGTAAACATCCAACTCCCCATCATAGACCCACCGATCATTGATTTTCCAGGAAGGTGTATCGATAGAACCGGATGAATGGGAGAATCTCTGATCGAATTTTTCTTCACGTATCTCTTCGGATACGGAATCATATGGCGATGCGGGAATCAATAGTATTGCAACCGCTGTCCAAAATACAAAATCTCGCAAGCATGGGCTGCCTAGCACGACCGTCTGACGGAAGTCAAGGGTATAATCACTTGTCGTATTCTCAGAGTAAGTCGGCTAACTCATCCTGGATGAATTGGACGGCTTCAAGAATCTCATCTTTCCTTCTTGCACCTGTTATCACCATCTTACCGCTTCCGAAAATCAAACATACAACGCGAGGGTAGTCTAACCTGTAAATCAGACCAGGGAACTGCTCTGGTTCGTATTCCACCTTGTCAAAAGGCAGGTGAAACGTGAGGTTGTTCAGATTGAGTTTCCTTGGCATTGTGGCCAGTGGCTCTCCCTGTTTTATTCCCCGGATCTGGTATTCGCCGAACTTTTCCTGCTCTTCCTTTGTCATTGCATTCCAAACTTCAATCTCTTCGTCATCCGCAGGTCGTATTTCGCCTCCTTCGAGGTCTATTACACGGGTGTTGATATCGTCCATGCGTGCAGTCCCATCGTAATCCTCTGGATAGTGTAGCGCATATGTGGCAACCATGTTCTGAACTTCGATTTTGACATCCTCGATCTCCCAGGTCTCGATTCCTGCTGCTCTTAGATCTCCTATCATTCGAGTGATTCCTTCGTGGATATTCTCCTCGTTCTTTCCACCTGTGCAGACGGCTCTTCCCGAGCGGAACATCAGGATTGCAAGTTTCGGGTCCACGACTCGGTATACCACACCGGGGAATTGTTCCGGTTCATATTCACAATTTAGTTGGATCGCGATATCTGGCAGATCTAGTTCTTCGGCAACTCTTGTAGATGCGACTACATTGACTACTGTCAAGCGTTCTTCATCACTCTTCATATGGTTTCGTAATTATATACCGTATATAAGGGGGTGTGGCGAGAAATCAGCCTAAAATCTGAGCACCTTTGTTATGAAGCGGGCTTATCATGGCTTTTGCGCCACAAAGTTCGATCATCTGAGCGACGCGTGCTGGTTCTTTTGTCAGCGCCATCATACACCCGCCTCCACCGGCACCAGTGAGTTTGGCTCCAAACGAATGAGGGCGTACAGATTCGATCAGCCTCTCTAGGTGTGGAGTGCTCAGATTAAGAGATACCAGTCTATCGTGACATGCGTTCATTGCCATGCCGACTGCCTCCCATTGAGAAGAGGCCAGGGCAATAAGCCCCACTTCAGTGATTTCCCCAATTGAATCTAAATCATGTTTCTTCTCGGGATTTGAGGAAATTAAATCTGCAACCATTGCGACCATTTTTCCAGTTTTTGACGAGTTTCCGGTGAACCCGAGAACCAGTGAGGGAGGGTTTGAATCATCCTGAAGATCAACAGTACCTACATCCCACTTCCGTAGGCCTTCAGAGGTTTTCAATTCCGCACTAAAGACGTGCTTTGCTATAGGCGGGAGCGATGAGGAAACAACGATGCAGCCGCCAAGCGCGCTTGTGGCCGTATCCGTTGGGCTAGCACGTCCAGATTGAGCGTCGGCCTCGGCCAAATGGGCGGATTTGGCAGCGTCTATCGTGCTGGAAATTTCGCCGATTTGCTTTCTGAGAGCAAGATGTGCGGCTACGGATAAGGCTGCAGAAGAACCTTGCCCTGCGGCAGAAAAAAGTGTACTAGAAATCTGAAAAGAGTATGTACCAGACTCCCTTGGCATCCTAGAAATTATTGATTTCAGATGCGGATGTCGTGTTGGGTCTAGTGGTCTACCTTCAACAGCCCACTCCTTGTTTACAGAAACCGCAACTTGTACGCCTGCCTTGATCGCAACAGCAACTGCAGGATGGCCGTAAACAACTGCATGCTCTCCGAACAGAATTGCCTTTCCTGGTGCACGTGCTTCTGCCATGGTCCGCCGTATCCGGTGTTGGGGATAGCCCCTTCGCGTATCTACGTGATGTTCAAGGCCTCATGGCGCTTACCACAGTTCCGCGGGCACCCCCCCGCAGGAGAGATTCCGGATGGAACACCCATTGCTAATCGATTACAGCGGCATCCCTGGATGGGTGCTTCTACTAGCATTGGGTGGCATCTCAATTGCATTCTTCGTCTATCAAGTTCAGAAGGCGATTCGATTGGTTCTGAGAGGCAGCTCGGATCCTCGGACAGATGCTTGGTTCAGCAGGGTAGTAGAAGTAGTAACTGGGTGGCTGGGTCAGAAGCGTGTGCTTGAGGACAAGGTGGCAGGGGGCTTGCATGTCCTAATGTTCTGGGGATTCCTTATGCTGTCGAGCGATATGTTCGACCTCGCCACTGCGAATTGGTTCTCAGGATCTTTTCTTCCCAAGATACTCGTTGGCCCGTGGAATGGGATGGTCGAGTTGGGGTACACCTCTGCATTGATAGGATGTGTCGCAGCTCTAACGAGGAGAGTTGTTTTTACACCTGAGAAGTTGAAAGGCAAGTCTCAATTGGAGGGAAATGCAATTCTCGTCCTGATATTCACGATTACAACGACGTCATTCGTAGTTGAGTCTGCTGAGGGGCCTTCGAAATTCTGGGAACCCCTGGGATTCTTAGTCGCTCAGATTGGAGTTTCCAACTCCTTCGTGATTATTTCATATTGGATGCACATGGCGGCTATATGTTGCTTTCTCATCCTCATCCCCCTTTCGAAACATATGCATCTGGTAATGGCACTTCCCAATGTGTTGTTCTTCGATCGTACCCCTATGGCGAAAATGCGTCCAATGGCTATTGATGAAAGCGGCATGGCTGTTTCTCTTGAGGAATTGGATATCGATACTTTCGGGGTCTCCACCTTTGACCAGTACACTTGGAGGCAGCTAATAGACGGATGGGCCTGTACTTCCTGCGCGAGATGTCAAGACGTGTGCCCGGCTTATGAATCGGGGAAGGCGCTCAATCCAATGCAAATAGTCCACGATGTCCGATCGTATGCCAATGAACATGCTCCAATATTGCTCTCCGGAGAAACTCCAGATGAGACTATGATGGAACGTCTCTCGGCTGACGCGGTATGGGCTTGTACTACCTGTCACGCCTGTGTTGATGCCTGTCCGTTGTACATTGAGCATGTTCCGAAATTGACCGACCTAAGACGCAATGCGATGATGGAGACGATGGAATATCCGGAGCAGTTGAATGTCGCCATGGGTAATTTGGAATCCGGCTCAAATCCATACGGATTTGGGGCTCACGAGAGAGGGGACTGGGCTAGTGATCTTGATGTTAAAATCGGAGAGCCCGCCGAATACATTTACTTCGTAGGGTGTGCCGCAAGTTTCGATGAGCGCAATCAAAAAGTTGCTAGAGCTACAATATCCCTACTGAAAGAAGCGGGATTGGACGTGGGCATATTAGGAATGCAAGAGGGTTGTTCTGGAGACCCGGCGAGGAGAGCAGGGAATGAGTATCTATTCCAGATGCTAGCGGAGGCAAATGTATCCACATTTCAAGAATTGGGTGTCAAGAGAATCGTGGCATCATGCCCACACTGTTTCCATACGTTGGGAAAGGAGTACCCGGACTATGGCGCAGATAAACTAGAGGTACTGCATCATTCTCAAATCTTAGCAAAGTTGCAGGACGAGGGGCGATTACCGAGAATCATCGATCATGAAGATAGCGTCACATTTCACGATCCATGTTACCTTGGAAGGATCGGTGGCGAGGTTGAGGCTCCAAGAGCGGTCATAGGGGGAGTGGATATTGAGGTTGAGCGGCACGGAACCGACTCCTTTTGTTGTGGAGCAGGTGGTGCGCAGATGTGGATGGAGGAGGACGCAGATAAACGCGTCAATGTGATCCGAGCCAAAGAGTTAGCAGAAACAGGTGCAGATACAGTTGCCATAGGGTGCCCATTTTGCTCCGTGATGGTGAAAGACGGTTTGGACTCGATCGGTTGTGAAATGGATGTCAAAGACTTGGCTGAGATTCTATGGGAGAAAATGGTCAAAACGGAGAAAGAGGGGGGTGGCGTGAAGACAGAATCCAGACTTGTTGCTTCATACCCCCACATGCAAGGTAATCGGAGAGGGACTCTGAATAGAAATCGTGTCTTGGACTGAAATTGGTCTAAAATTAAGTGCCGAATTTCAATCATAGGTTCATGTTCGAAAACAGCCTGTCGGAAGAGCAACAAATGCTCAGAGACCTAGCCAGAGATTTTGCGGACGAGGAAATAATGCCCTACGCTGCCCAATGGGAAAAGGAGGGTGAGTTTCCTCAGGCCGCCATAAGAAAGGCTCATGATCTTGGACTACTGAATTGTACCATTCCAGAAAAATATGGTGGTGCAGGGATGAGTTTCATGGACGAGGTAATCGTGAATGAGGAATTTGGAAGAGGTGATCCTGGCTTTTCAACTATCACAGGTGTCACCATGCTAGCATGCCACCCAGTCCTTTATGGAGGGACTGAGGATCAAAAAAATGAGTATTTGGGTAGAGTTTGTGGTGGAAAATACGCATCCTATTGCGTCACAGAACCTGCGGCTGGATCCGATGTACAAGGCATCAGAACTAATGCAGTATTGGATGGTGATGAATACATTATCAATGGGAGCAAGATGTGGATTGGAGGAGCAAAATATGCTGATTGGTTCTTCGTATTGGCGAGAACGGGACACGAGAGTGGGTACAAGTCCCTGAGTGGCTTCATCGTGGATGCCGACAGCCCAGGGGTGGAGGTAGGAAAAAAGGAAGACAAAATGGGACAGAGATGCTCAGATACAAGAGGGATAACCTTCACTGATGTTAGAGTCCCTAGAGAGAACTTAGTCGGATTGAACGAGAATAATGGTTGGATGGATGCCATGGTTGCCTTTGATCGATCCAGGCCGATGCTCGCGTCTCATGCCGTCGGGAATGCTCGTGGTGCAATGGAAGAGGCATGGAAGTATGCTAACGAAAGAGAGGCTTTCGGGAAACCAATTTTCGAACACCAATCGATATCATTCATGCTTGCCGATATGTCGACGAAAATAGAAGCTGCTCGATTATTGACTTACCAGGCTGCTGCAGCGATAGACAATGGCGATGAGGTCACGTTGAAGGCTGCCCATGCGAAACGATTCGCGGCCGACATCGGCATGGAAGTCACGACGGATGCGGTACAAATTTTCGGAGGATACGGATATTCCGAAGAATACCCAGCGGCTCGAAGGATGCGTGGAGCGAAAATATACCAGATATTTGGGGGGAGTAGTCAAATTCAGAAGATGATTATTAGTCGGGAGATTCAATCGAGATTATCATAAATCAAGTCTACTCCGATCGCCTATGAGCAATGAATTTACTCAATGGGGAATGACTGTACCTGGACTTTCGAACCTGTATGGGTGCATCCTAATTGCCTGGGGTGTTTTCTCATATTTCTCCCAGACCCCGCCACCCGGCGAAGATCCTTCCATTACTGCGATGATTCCAGCTTTCATGGGCCTTCCACTTCTCATGATGGGCGTGCTTTCGAAATTCAACGAAGCGAACAGGCACCACTACATGCATGCTTCGATGGTCGTAGCACTGGTTATGTTCTTAGCAGGAGCATCTAGAATGCTGATGAGTTTTTCGGAGATGTCTGAGCTTGTGTTGGTTTCCCATATGTTGCTGGTGCTTGTTGGAGCCTCTTTCATATTTGTAGGAGTCAAATCGTTTAGGCATGCTCGTCTTAATCGAGAGAGCTGATTGCATGAAACCGAGGATCGGCATCACTTCTTCCGTAAATAAGAGGGATTACGAATCCGATGATCGTGATGTGGTAATGCTTCCCTGGAATTATCCATCAATTGTAGAACAATGCGGCGGCCTACCCCTGATATTATCTGAGGGAGGGGACCCAGATGGGTGTGTCAGTGCGATAGACGCTCTGATAATTGCTGGAGGAAGGGATATTGATCCGGCTACATACGGGCGAGATTCTATGCCTGAAACAAATGATGTACGTCCCTCACAGGACCTGTGGGAACTTGCATTGATTGACTCTGCAAAGAAGAAGGGGTTGCCAATACTTGGAATCTGTAGAGGTCACCAGCTAATGGCTGTCTCATACGGAGGTTTTCTTCATCAGCACCTTCCCTCTACCTCGCCCTACGAAAAACATGGAGCGTGGGGCGGAAAATGGTCTAATCATGAGGTGATCATAACACCTGAATCCAAGCTTTCTAAGATTATTGGGTTATCTTCTCAAGTGAACTCAGCGCACCATCAGGGTGTATCTGACCCGGGGGACCTAGAAGTAAATGCTAGATCAGAAGATGGTCTGATTGAGGGTTTAGAGGATCCGTCGCAAAAATTTGTTATGTCGGTACAGTGGCATCCGGAAGCTCTTGGACAGGAGTCATTAGTCTCTGCACTAGTTCAAGCTGCAATTTGAATGGGTGGGTTCATTTCCTCAGGCGCAGAGGAATCAACATGGGTAGGCCAGTTATTGGAATAACTGCGCCCACTCGCATGACGAAATGGGGTCCATGGGACATGGATGCGACTGTCATACCCGCTACCTACGCTCTTGCTGTAATGGAGGGTGGAGGCATTCCAGTCATACTTCCACCGGAAGATGGTGCTATTGACGTAATATCGGCCATAGATGGGCTAGTCATTTCCGGTGGGCCAGACATTAATCCATCGATGTACGGTGCTGAGTTGGACCCTGATACTCTCGACACATATCCCAATCAAGACAGGCGTGAGATTGCTCTGATCAAGGCATCCATTGATGCAGATTTACCGGTATTGGGCATATGCAGGGGTATGCAAATAATGTGTGTAGCAGAAGGTGGGTCTATGCATCAGCATCTCCCCAAAACTACCGGATATGAGTCTCATGGCTCGTGGAACGGTGATTTTTCAGATCACGAAGTCACTTTTGAACAAGGGACAGAAATTCAGAGGATACTCGGAAATAGTATATCGGTTAATTCCACGCACCACCAAGGTGTCCGAGATACCGGGGGTCTGAAAGTGACAGGAAGAGCAAGTCATGATGGCCTTGTCGAATCAGTTGTGTATGAACACTTGAAGTTCTTCCATGGACTGCAATGGCATCCTGAAAGAATAAATCAGTACCAGATGTATGCTGCGTTGGTTGAAGCGGCGAGAAGTTCATGACCATTGGCCTAGGGTGCCAGCATGTGCCTCTGAGGCTTTACAACACAGCATCGCGCACAAAACAGGAAATCGACGTCTCGGGTGAAGAAGTTACAATCTATGCCTGTGGAATTACTCCCTATTCGCCCAGCCATATCGGCCACGCACGTCAAGCCATAGCATTCGACACTCTGGTGAGATGGCTCAGATTCCAAGGTGTTGGTGTTAGATATATTACCAATTTCACAGACATATCCGATACGATAATCGATGCTTCAAAAAAGGAAGGAGTCGATTTTCTAGAGTTGACAAATCGTCATATTTTGGACTACAGGATTTCAATGAAAAAACTCAACGTACTCGATGCTGATGCCTATCCAAGAGTTACGGAAAGTATTGTTGGAATAATTTCAATGATTGAAACCCTGATGGAAAAAGGACATGCTTATGCAGCCGGTGATGGGATTTACTTCGAAATAGATACAGCGCCTGAAAAGTATGGGCGCCTAACCGGGCAGACGCTAGAAATGGTCCGATCTGGTGCCGGTGGCAGAGTTGCATCTACTGGAGTGGGAAAAAAAGATCACAGAGACTTCGCCCTCTGGAAAATTGCAAAGCAAGGCGAGCCCAGCTGGGATAGCCCATTTGGGAAGGGAAGGCCTGGTTGGCATATTGAATGTTCAGCTATGGTTCACGAACACTTTGGACACCAAGTGGACATTCACGGTGGTGGTTCAGACCTTATGTTTCCCCATCATGAAGCAGAAATATTCCAATCAGAATGCTGTTTCAATATCGAGCCTTTTGCAAGACATTGGATGCATAACGGGATGATTAACGTGAACGGGGAGAAAATGTCGAAGTCTCTGGGTAACTTTTGGACAGTTTCTGATGCAATTGATGCAGTTGGCCCCATGGTACTCAGATACGCACTCATCAATGCTCCATATCGGCAACCCATCGATTTCAATCAAGTTCTTCTTGATGATGCAGAGAAGAACTATGCTAGGCTGATTGAATCGATTATTTCTGCAGGAGGACTCAGCGTAGCTAGGCAATGGGAAGATATTGAGTTGCTAAAAAATGCTGAAAATTCACTAATACGGGGCATGGACGACGACCTCAATACGAGGGTAGCTATAGCAGAGATGCAATCTGTTGTCAAGATACTGAGGCAAGCCAATTCATCTCATGACCCTATGTTGGCGTCTGCATGCATAGGTTGGCTTTCCGCATATGCAGGCGATGTACTTGGACTACTTCCCGACAAGGAGTCAATCCAGAAGATGATAGGCGAAGCATCTGAACGACGCGATGAGATCAGAGATAAGGTCGAGAGCCTCATAGCGGAGAGAGAGGAGGCTCGCTCCCAGCGTGATTGGGAAGAGGCCGACAGAATCAGGAATGAAATCTCTAACCTTGGAGTAGTTATCGAGGACAGGGATACTGGCGCCACATGGCGGATGAAGGACCCATGAGTTACTTCCTACGATTCCAGTTGGTTATTGCAACGGTTAACGAACTTATTATGAGACCTAATAATCCAATTACTGCAATCCAGTAGATAGGTCCGCTGATTGTTGAGTCCTCTCCTTCTAGTGTTGCAGGGCCAGGTTCGGATGGTTCACCCGCGGGCTCGAAGAAGGACCATGCGTCCCTACACTCTACCCCTGCGGGCATTAGGAGTTCTGCGCAAAGTTGTCCGGGGGTGGCGATTGCCCCTCCGACGCCTATGCCACAAAAATTTGCGTCTGGGGTTGCAAGGCAGCCCTCTCCAGGAACTGTTCTGATAGACACTGAGCCGCAGACGAGTTCTCGTCCTGAAGGTGTAGAGGGGACGCCCTCTGCAAGAAGTATTGACGATTCACTGCCACAGGCCTCGAGATGGATGCCCCGAGACATTTCTATCGGGTGCGCGACTGTTGCGCCCAGAGGGCCGTATGTCTCGAATATCTGTGGGAGTTGTATTGGGTCTATTGCCTGGGAACCTCCGCCATTGTCGCTGTTTATGCTTGTCTCTATTGGGTCTGCTCCTCCGACGGTTCCCCCGACTCTGTGTCCGTTTTCATCCAAATCAACGTCATAATACATCGTCCAGAGGTCTATAGAACGTCCATTTTGAAACGTTGATGAGCGGTTTAGTACATCGAAGTATCTCTCATCCCCCATGGTGAAGAGATATTCAATTGGGACTGTTTTACCTTGATTGCATTGACCGAGATATTCCATCATGTCTGCATATGTCTGCTGGGCCTCTGGGACTCCCTCGTATGTGATGTCGATTGCCTTACTAAAGCCAATTCCATGTATCACCTCAGCATCATCATCCATTGCTTGCATTATGTCTAGATCCCCATAAACAGGGAGTCCTCCTACGACTACGAGGCGTACATCCGGATCCACTGCCTGAATCACATTCCTGTAAGGATCGGCGTGAAACGTGTCAAGCACGACCAGATCTGCAGCGAGACCGGGTACGATTCTTCCCGTGAATTCGGACCATCCAATTGCATCAACAACATTTGTCGATATAGTCTGGACTAATTCAAAATCTGAAAATATGTTCCCAAGTACATTCTGATCCCACCAATCGGCAGTCTTCAGCTCGTGCATCGAGCTCTTGGATCCTGATGGCCCCCAATCTGGGCCAATCATGATATTCACGCCTTCTTCTTTGGCGGTTTTGATATCGGTAGTTTCTCCATACAAGAGGAGGTTCGATGTGGGTGACCATGCAAGGCTTCCACCTACGTTGCCGAGAGCATTGAATTCTGTCTGGGTTAATGCAGTTCCATGCACTATGACTATCTCGCCAACTAGCAAATTATTCTGAACTAGGACATCAAACTCGGATCTACTCGATTCGTCGATTCCTTCCGCCAGATGTATGAACCATGCATCGAGGGTTCCAGAGTTATTTCCAGTCTTGATGTGATTTCCAATGTAATCGGACTCCAACTCCGTCACTTTGGTGTGAATCGAGTCCTTTTCGAAATTGTAGAGCTCTATGTTTCTTGCAAGTATAGAATCGAATGTATCGGTATTTGAGTTGGCACTTCCCTGAAGTGCGGTATTTCCTCCAGCGATTGCCCTTAATTCAGCGAATCTCATCGCTGATGAGTCGTAGAGCGAGCATCCGATATCCTTGGCATCTGAGTATCCAGAATAAGACTGCCATTGATAGCGATTATCCCAGCCATCAGTACCATGGTCCCACAAAGGTATCAGATTGTATTTTGCATGATTATGTGGGTCTATGAATCCGGGATAAATTGTCCCGCTTGTAGGGATAGAAGTTACTCCCTCTGCCGCGTCAGGGGCAGGTGAGGACGCATCCCAAACCGCTTCTATAACTCCATCAGTGACAAGTATGCGGCCTTGATCGATAACTGAATTCTCAGATTCCATCGTCACTATTCTGCCTTCAAGAATGTAGGAACCACTGTGGACATCATCCCTGACTCCATAGCAGGAACCCTGCAGGTGATTGGTTCCGACCCATGGTTCGTCATTCGGCCCGCCTGGAGTTGGACCAGAACTTATTTCCGACCACACGCCAGCAGAATCAACGCCGAAGGAGATGCCGTAGGATGAGTTTCCAACCTCATACGCAGATCCTTCCCATGTCTGAGGCCCGTAGTATCCCATGCTGTCAACGAGTGCTTTTGAGCTATCTGAAAGAGTGACGGAGTCTCCTTCAAAGAAATCTAATTCGATTCTAGTGAGTGCTCGGAAAAATGTGACGTATGCGCCTGGCTCAATTACTGTTCCAAAACCTATGGAGCACGCTGGAGAGCCTTGTCCTGGCGTGTCATCGAGCCACCAGCCTCCAACATCAATAGCATCATTTCCAGGGTTGTGCAGTTCTATAAATTGGTTCGAGTATCTTCCAATTTCCCCATCTCCATTCCAATCTATACCTCCATAATCAGCGCTGTTGGGCGACACGTACACCTCCGTGATGATTATTCTGGGATCATTATCCTGGGCAACTACTGGAGTCGTTAGTTGTAGGAGGAGTAGGGCCATGGTGAATGCGGCAGCTCGGTTCACATTCCCTAGACTATGAGACGGGATATCAAATCATCTTAAGATCGACAATTCCTTGAAGTCATCATATTAGCAAAATTTCCATTAGTGTCATGGCACGGGTTAGGGGTAATGAGGGAATGGACAACTGCCTTGCTATTGTCTGCAATGGTACTTTCAGGTTGTATGGGGGAGAACCCCGGAGAATCGGAAAATAGTGTAGTGTGGGATGAGGGTCTTACCCAACTTTCGCTTGAGGGTCTCGATGATGTTCGTAACTTTTCAGTTGCATATGCTTTCGAAAACGGTTCCATAGGTGAGTCGAACTGGGCCGTATTTGGAAATGAGGAGGGGGGGAACTGCTGTGAGCATTATCTTGCCATTACCAAGGAAGGTTGGATACTGAATTTTGGGGGCGAGTACCCGACCTGGTCAGAAGATAGGGGCAGAACTTGGCAGGAATACGTCCCTTCAGTCTTCTCGCAAATTGGATGTATGGAACCTAAACCCACAGTTCCAGGTCAAGAAGGACTTGGGGAAGGCAGCATAGTACAGGCCACCAACGGGGACCTGATTGCTATGGGCTGGTTCCCTTATCCTTCAACATCTGGTGCTGATCAGTTCTATGCCTTCTTTTACGACGCTGAAGATGAAGAGTGGAGTTGGTGCTTCAATAGGACTCCCGAGCCCTTTTACGACAGATCTTGGCAAGTAGAAGTAGTAGGGCCTATCAGTGGAGGGTTATATGGCAACGGACCCTATGCTAGTTTAGTAATCTCAAACTTCTGGCATCAAGTCCAGAACGTTGGTGGGCAAATTTCCACTGATGGTCTGAATTACGATTATTTCGGATTCCCGGACAGGGATTCGAATTTGCCCTCCATAGAAGTAGATCTGATGCCGGGACCCCTTGGGAAGGAATGGGATTACACCAAACCTCACAAAGAGATGCGTGCATTCCCTGTACCTTCGGGTGGCCTTTACTTTCCTGATTATTTTCTCGACGGTGACGATGCCTATTTGGACACTTCCTTGAATTGGTGGACAGGAGTGACACTGAATGGGTCATCCCTTCCATCACAATACTGCTCATTTGATTCTAGTGGGATTCTTCATTGTGTCCGGGCAGACGGTATAACCATCACACATATGGTATCGTCAGATGGAGGAGAGGCATGGGAAATTCAGACATACGATCTTTCTGGTTTTGGGTCTGAATTGGAGGAATGGGAATTTCATTCGAATGGTTTTCATGATCTATTTGTTCTCAATGTAAGGTATCAATCTTCGAGCGGACCAGATATCGACGTATCCTGGCACGTCCGAGATTATTCTCAATCTCTTGAGCCGGACCTTAGAACAAACATTGGCCTTGGTGACTTAGATTCAACAAGTGGGGCTGGAAATGACATAAGATTTGATTTCGCTTCAATGGGTATTCTTCCCGATGGCGGTGCCGTAGTGGCATATCATGATTCGAGTGATCCGGATCCTCTTTTCGGAGTGGAAACTCTACTTCCTGTAGAATATGGGGTTTAGCTTGAATAGTTACAGGAACGATTGAAGTGGATGTGTCTAATACGCAAGCAGGTAGAGGACAATGGAATTAATCGTTCTCACAACAGGTGCCTTCATCGCAGCTTTACTCACTGTTCCTGCTGGTTTTGGGCTATCCACCATGCTGACTCCGCTGGTATTAGCGTTTATGCCGCCTCATGAAGCAATAGCCATTGTGGCTGTTGTACACGGCGCACACAATGCTGCAAAATGCTGGAGCATGTGGGGATGGATAGATTTCTCGGCCTTCAAACGATACGGCATATGGCTGGTCTTTGGAGCCGTGGCGGGTGCGGGATTACAGAATCAATTTTCACAGGACCCTTTGCTGGTAATGATTGGATCTTTTCTGGTAATTCTCCCACTACTCACGCTCTCAGAAAAGTGGACAGGATACAGAATACCGGAAGCGAATGACAGAGTAGGTGGCTTAGGTTCTGGATTCATGGGGGGCCTATCAGGTCACCAGGGTGCACTCAGAGCGATGTTCCTAACTCGACGGTTACCCAACAAAATGGAGTATGCAGCGACTGCGAGTATCCTTGCACTTTGTGTGGATTTGTCAAGATTGCCTGTTTACCTAGCATATCGAAGCGAGGACTTGATGGCTCATGCGCAAATTTGCTTCATTCTAGTGGTATCGGCAGTGTTAGGTGCTCGAATAGGGAAAAAATGGCTTGAATCTCTAAAATCACATTTAATTCAGAGAGGGGTAATGGTGGGAATCATGGCCTGTGGATTTTACTACATCTTTGAGGGGCTGGCTTGACGGTTGACTGGCTTTGATGAGCAAGCATTCTTTTTTTTCCTACTCCTATACTAAATAGGATAGGGTTTCGGGAGAGACAGAGGCATATCTTGGTTCGATTTTCAGATTTAGGGATCGAACCTAGTTTGGTCATTGCTCTAGAGGAGGAGGGTTTTACAGAGCCATTTGAGGTACAATGCGAAGCCATACCTGATGCGATGCTGGGAAGGGATATCTGCTGTAGGGCCCCAACTGGATCTGGGAAAACTCTTGCATTCGGACTGCCATTGATATCGAGGACCTCCAAAGCAGAGTCTAAGAGGCCGACGTCGCTAATTCTTACGCCTACAAGAGAGCTTGCAGAACAGATTCGTAACGTTCTACACCCGCTTGCTCGTTCAGCGGGACTAGACGTATTATCCGTATACGGGGGGACTCCTTACAAGGGCCAGTTGCGAAAATTGGATAGAGGCGTGGAGATATTGGTAGCCTGTCCGGGCAGACTGATTGATTTACTCGACAGGGGTGCTTTGCGTCTTGATGATGTTGAAATTGTTGTTCTCGATGAAGCTGATAGGATGGCAGACATGGGGTTCATGGATCCTGTATGTGCCATACTTGACGAGTGCAGCCCGAACCGCCAGACAATTCTGTTCAGTGCAACCTTGGACGATGATGTCGGTGAGATAGTAGATTCATACCAAGACAATCCTGCGATAATCGGCATTGGGCCTGAGGAAGTTAGCATGGATAGCATGCAACATATATTCTGGAAGGTTGAATCCAGAGGCAAAGCAGACTTATCAGCGTATATTACCGAAAAATGTGGTAGGAGCATAATATTCTGTAAAACGAGAGCGGGGGTTAACAGACTGGGTAAACAGATGGATGAATTGGGTTCGTCGAATACTATCCTGCACGGCGGTATGAATCAGAACCAGAGAGATAGGTCAATGAGAAAATTCAGTACGGGTCGTGCAAGGGTTCTGATAGCCACCGATGTAGCATCAAGAGGTATTGATGTAGATGATGTAGGGTGTGTTATTCACTACGATCCTCCTGAAAATGGAAAGGCGTACAAGCACCGAAGTGGGAGAACCGCCCGTGCAGGGTCCACCGGAACAGTTGTTTCTCTTGTGCAAAGATCTCAGAATAGGCAGTATCGAAGGATACAGAGCCAAGTGGGAATAAGGTGCGAAATCACAAATCCGGAGCCCGAAATCCTGGACGAGAGGGAGTTTGTATTGGTCCCCCCTGAAAAGTCAGAGGGGAAGCGAAAACGCCACTCTCGAAACAACAGCAAGAGGTCTAGAAGATCCCGTAAGAGCAATCACCACAAGGAGTCGAATAGAGGCGGGGATAAGCCCAAAAACAGACGGCGAAAGGGGAATGGGGGTCGTCGAAAAGGCAAAAAGAAAGCTGATTTCAGGGATTGAATATTTGTAATCAACTTACTTGGCTTTGCTTTCCTTCAATAGCTATCAATAAAATTGCTGCAGCTGCAGCAATCCTCGGATCTACACCCGAGGATTTGACTCCATCCACCGACAATTTGTGCACAAACGGATTCATCTTTTGCGTATATTTTACAGCTCCTTTTGCCCCATTTACCCTCAAGAGGAATTGTTGAGGGAATAATATGGTTAGATACGGAATAAAGCGACGAATCAAAGCCAACCCTCTACTTTCCTCCCCCAGCGATCCAATCACATTTTTATTATCATCAGTGAGTACCCAAGAGTCACTGAAAATGGATCTCATGCCTTTTCGTTTCAATGTTCCCAGGGATTCTCCTGTCTGTCCATCGACTACAGTGAAGCCCCCGGTGAAATCCAAGATTCCTTGTTGTTTTATTATCAAAAGCTCTGTCGACTTAGATTCATCGGAGTACAACCTAATGTCCTCTTTAAGCTTCAATGCGGCCATCTTTGAATATCCGATCATGCTCTGCATAGATTCGTCGGAATAGATGTGAAACTCCTCCCCAAGGATTTTCATGACCTTCTGCCGAACCATATATCCATCAGCCTCAAACAATTCTGCCATATCTTTGCCTCCATCTCATCACTGATAAGTGAATTTGAGCAACGCGTCTGTAAAATTAAGATTTATGATTTTATATGCTACAACATTATTCAGGACACAGTTGGATAGGGATTATATTCGCTACCGAACGCGCCCGAATTAATGTCAAAGTGGATCAAGGCTACAACTGAAGGCGGTATAACACGAATAAGAATGGACGCCATATGCGCATATCAAGCAAGTGACGATGGCAAGAAATTACTAATCTACACTAAGGATAACTCTCTTTTCGATATAATAGATGATACAAACTCAATTCTCGCTATCCTTGACTCTAAATTCAGTCCCGAGTGATTCGTCTAGAGTTTTGTGCCGATCAACACCAGTGTGCCATTCCAACCTTCTTTGGCACCTGTGAAGAAGCTCTCGACTTTTTTGAAACCAGCCATTCGGAGCCCTTGTACCCATTCCTCCGCTGACAGGGTAGTCATATGCACATCCAGGGATTCAGACCAATTAAGGCTTGATTCATTTTCCAGGTAATGATCAATCCCTAATGCAACAGATCCTCCGGGCATCACCCATTCTCCGTGTAAAGTCCTGAGAAAAGATATTGGGTCTTCTAGGTAGTACAAGAATTCCATACTCAGAACCAGATCTGATGGACTATTCGGAGACCACTGAGGAAGCATTCCATGAAAATATTCGCCATCTGGGTCTATTGATCTGGCCTTTTTTATCATCACCTCAGAACCGTCTACACCTGATGAAAATACACAGTTTGGCACTAATTTTAGTCTGCGAACAGCCCATCCATTCCCGCACCCTAAGTCTAGAGCGGTAAACTCAGAAGGGAGACGGTCCAAGACCGCAGATATCATTGCATTCACACTCGATGAATGTCCTGTCTCCATTCCCTCATCACGGTTATCTAAGGCCCACTTGCTGAACAGATCCACAGCAGGTGTACTAGACATGCCGATGGGTGCACTAGCAACTATATCATGGGTTACTAACATAGATTGCATAGGATATACTTAGGATTGCTCGTTGATTCGGAGAGGGGTTGATTCAATGGCTAAGGCGCTTGGAATTGTTTTCTCACTATTTGATTTTGCAATCTTTGCAATTGTTATATCTATTATCCTAATGAATGAAATAATCGGAGGTGATTCTTCATTTTCGACATACATTGGTATCTCCTTCATGATCGTCTGGTACCTCGTAATTCCTCTCATCTTCAGACTACTTGAAATCCTCATAAAAAATATTCCGAAATTTGATTGATAGCCAGATATTTCTGTTGGTTTGTATTACATATTTAGGTCAAAAGAAGTTTCAGAGGGATTGCTTGGCGTTGCAGGAGTTAGAGACATCCCTCTCAGCGGATTAGCAAGAGTCTGTACGCCGTCCACACTCCATATTACGCCTCTTTCGACAGATTGGATATCACCCAATGCTTGGCCGATTGTGTTTACTGGTGCACAGGGTATCCCCACCAAAAAATCCTCCCAATACTTTCTTGTGTCATTTTTGAATATCTTGGACAGTGTTTCCTCAATTCTTATTCTGTCTTTCACCCTTCCTGAATTTTCTGACCATGAATCCTGACAATCAATCTTGAGGATCTCAACGAGCTGTTGCCATTGTGCATCACTTCCTACAGCCAATACGAACCACCCATCTGATGCTTCAAAGGCACGATATGGCACCAAATTAGGGTGAGCGCTTCCCATTGATTGTGGTTCCTTTCCCGATGCAAGCTTGTTCTGAGCTTGGTTTACGAGTGCGGAAATAGCACAATCCCATAGGCTGATATCTATGCGTTGACTCTTTCCTGTCCTTTCTCTGTGGAAGAGAGCAGCCAGTATTGCAGATGTGGCATGAAGGCCTGTTATGACGTCAATCCAAGCTACACCGACTTTGACGGGTGGACGCCCTTCCTCCCCGGTAATGGACATGATGCCCGATCTTGCTTGCAGTGAGAGATCATATCCTGGTTCAGAAGATCTTGGGCCAGTAGCGCCGTATCCAGATATTGAGCACAATATTGTGTCATTAGGAACATCCCCCACCATTCTTTCGAAGGTTCCGGGGCGGAAGTTTTCCAAGACCACATCCGCTTGCTCGACTAATTTTCGGAGTTTTCCGCCATCTTGTTTGAGGTTCATTCTAATTATCGTCTTTCCGCGGTTGCACGAAAGGAAGTATGCAGCAACATCATTTCCATCAAAACCAGTCGTGAAAGGAGGGCCCCACCCTCTTGTATCATCACCCCAAGGTGCCTCAATTTTGAGTACATCGGCCCCCAAATCCGCGAGGTTTTGTGCAGCGTACGGCCCTGCGAGAACCCTTGACAGGTCAAGTATCTTCACGCCCTCAAGCACTTTCTTCATATCGCTTGGGAAGCGCTAAGGCGGTTCAATCCTCGGATGGAATGACTGTAAATCCGACCACCGATCCATCCAACTCAAAAGACGATTCCATGATACTATCATTATCAGCCCTGCGACCCGATATCGACCTTGTTTCAGAAAGTATGTGATTCCAATCATCTTCTGCCAAATCGTGAGATCCATCAGAAAGTGATATTTCAAGAGAAATGGAAGCCTCAATCCTAAGATTGAGTTCTTTTCTCCTTGCTTGGACTCTTCGAATTATGTCTCTTGCTAGTCCTTTCGATAGCAATGCATCATCCAGAGACAAGTCTAGAACGAGGGTTACATTCTTGCCTCCGCTTTCCACTGTCATGGCTGCAAAGCCCTCTTTCTCGACCCTTCTGATTTCCACATCTTCGATGTTTATTGGATATCCCGCCAGATGTGCTATTCCCGCCTGTATTTCTAACAGGAATGAATCTGGGTCCACTTCCGAGAGCTCATTCAGAACAGCGGGTAAGTCTGATGTGCATTTCCTACCAAGGCTTTTCCTGTTGGGTTTGAGTTCTATCTTTTGGAATCTTTCTAAATCATCTTCATTTTCCAATGATTCGACATTGAGTTCTTCCGAGAGTATGTCTTTCAAATCCCCTACATCCGTATCGCCCACAATCCAGCCCTTCCTGCATGGGAGCCTTTGTCTTCGAGACGATTCGACTCTGATTCTTCGGCCGGCCTCAGCCAGGTTTCTGGCGAGAGCCATGCGGGACTCTAATCTTTTATCTCGAGGCGGTAAAGTGCTGTCCATGGTCTCGGAACCACAAGGCCAGTCCGCGAGGTGAACTGATGCTCCTGTCAAGTCCCTGTGTATCCTATCTGGCATGAATGGTGCTACAGGCGCCATTATTCTACATGTGATTAGAAGGACTTCTCGCAGGGTATGGTGGCATGCTGCCTTGTCAGCACTCTCGGCCTCGTCCCAAAGTCGTCGTCTTGATCTCCTGACGTACCAATTCGACAGGTCGTCAACGACGAATCGTTCGATTTCTCTCCCAGCCTTATGGAAATCCCATACTCTGAAGAAAGAGTCTACCTTTTCAGCCATGTTGCTAACTTGAGAAAGGATCCATCGATCGATTGAGGGTCTGTACTCCACATCAGGAGCATCAAATTCGCCGGCTTGATCGAATGAGTCTAGCGCAGCATAGTCTGCGTGGAATCTGAAAACGTTCCATAGGGTCAGGAACATCCTCGCATAGGACTCCCTTACTCCATTGGGATCGAAGTTTGTAGGCTGCCATGGAGAACTTTGAGTTGTCATGTACCACCTAATCGCATCTGCGCCCTCCAAGTTAAAGTGGTCCCACGGGTCAACCACATTTCCTCTTGATTTGCTCATTTTCTTTCCGTGCTTGTCGAGTATGTGTCCGAGAGACAGGCAACTTCGATACGTTGGTTTGTCAAAGACTGTCGTTCCTACAGCAAGTAGCGAGTAGAACCAACCACGAGTTTGATCAACTGCCTCACAGATATAATCCACCGGAAATGATGATTCGAATATATCCCGGTTTTTGAAGGGATAATGCCATTGAGCAAATGACGCACAGCCTGAGTCAAACCAGCAATCCATTACATACGGCTCACGGTTCATCACTCCCGAGCAACCCCCGGACGGGCAACTAAGCTTTACATCATCCACATGTGGCCTGTGAAGCTCTTTCGGCATGTTAGACCCCTCAGCAAGCATTGCCTCCATTTCACTGCGGCTACCAACACAGTGCTCATGGCCACACTCACTGCATATCCAGACTGGTATGGGTGTTCCCCAATACCTCTCTCTGCTTATCGCCCAGTCCTTCAAATTGGAAAGCCATTCACCCATCCTACCTGTTCCTGTGGAAGGAGGAGCCCATTCAACGGACTCGTTATGTTGCATTATTGAGTCTTTAACGGCAGTCATACGGACAAACCAGCTGTCCATTGCATAGTACAATAGCGGGTGATCAGTTCGCCAGCAATGAGGATAATCATGCACATATTGGTGTTCTCTGTAGAGCCTACCAGATAGTTGCAAGAGGTCAATAATTGAGTCATCACATTCTTTGACGTATCTCCCATCAAGTTCAGGGTGGGTTCCGTCGAGGAATTGGCCATTCATGTCCACAGTGTGTTGTGCGGGGAATCCCACCTTCATTCCGAGATTGTAGTCATCCTCCCCGTACATAACCGCCGTATGCACTATTCCGGTTCCATCCGTAGTCGTAACAAAATCAGCAGTCACCACTGTCCAAGCAGCGGGATGGTTGTCTCCATCGATGGCCCCTGGGAAGGGAGAAATGTACTTCCTCCCTTCAAGATCAGAACCCTTAATCTCGGATATGACCTCTACCTTGTGTCTGAGCACGTGACTCATCAAATCCTTTGCAAGAATCATCTCTTCGCCCACTTCTGCACCTCCTCTACCGTCCCATACGCCCGAGGGGGGTTCTGTGATTCTAACACGCACGTAATCCACGTCTGGTCCGACGGCAAGGCCGACATTTCCGGGCAATGTCCAGGGTGTAGTCGTCCATGCTAGTATGGATGCATTCTCATCCACAAGTTGAAACTTTACGAAGACGGCTGGCTCTGAGACTTCCTTGTATCCCAAAGCCACCTCATGGCTGGAGTAAGAAGTACCTGTCTGGGGGCAATATGGCAATACTTTGTGGCCTCTGAACAATAAGCCTTTGTCGTGCATCTGTTTTAGCGACCACCACGCTGATTCAATGTAATCGTCATGCAGAGTCACATATGGATCGTCCATGTCAACCCAGAAACCCATTCGTTCAGTCATCTCACGCCATGCCTGCTCATATGTCCAGACACTTTCCTTGCACGCTTCATTGAACGCCTCCATCCCATACGCTTCGATAGCCTCATTTGACATCAAGTCCAATCGCTTCTGGACTTCAATTTCGACGGGCAGCCCGTGAGTGTCCCATCCTGCTTTCCTCTCGACTATACGCCCTTCCATTGTCTTCCACCTGCAGACCATGTCTTTGTACAGCCGAGAGAGGACATGGTGGATTCCAGGTTTGCCATTTGCTGTAGGGGGGCCTTCAAGAAATATGAACGGTTTTCCAGAATTTTTTCTGTTTTCTATGGATGTTTGGAACGTATTTTCATTGTTCCATAACTGGATGAGATCATTTTCAAGTGCTACTGGGTCAAGGCGACCCCCCTGCTCAGTCTCCATTGCCCACTCCGAGCCGGGCAATTGATTTCAATGTCCCCCGAGATAGATGGATACTCATATCGCCCAAGACAAGTACAATAGTCCATTAGCAGCCAGCTCTTCTTAGTGACCGTGGAAGATTGGGGTGAGCTTTGTGAGGATATCACAAAGTGGATCAGGAAGTATGCAGATGACAATGGAATTTCTGCTTTAGTTGTGGGTATTTCAGGCGGGATTGACTCTGCTGTTACTTCGACACTTTGCGCTAAAAGTGGGTTGGAAACAATTGCAGTCAACATGCCGATTCATCAAGATTCATCACAATATAACCTGGCAAAGCGTCACATAGAATGGCTAGAAAATGGATGGTCTAATGTCAAAAGTCACCTTGTTGACTTGACAGAATCTTATGATTCGTACGTCGAAGGGGCTCTAAATGGTCTTGAAATAACTGAGATATCTCTGGCGAATACAAAGGCTAGGTTACGGATGACTACACTTTACGCCATAGCTGGTTCGAGAAACGGCATTGTGGTTGGGACGGGCAACAAGGTAGAGGATTTTGGAGTGGGATTCTATACAAAATATGGCGACGGAGGTGTGGATATTTCTCCAATCGCAGATTTGTTGAAATCGGAAGTTTATGCCTTGGCCAAGCAAATGAGTGTAATTGAGGATATACAAAATTCTACTCCGAACGATGGATTATGGACAGACGGTAGAACAGATGAAGACCAAATCGGCGCAACGTACGAGGAACTTGAATGGGCGATGAATCAAGCCAATTTGGCTCATTCGGAAGATCTTTCAAACCGTCAGAAAGAAGTCTTGGATATATATCGGAGACTGAATAAATCCAACTCCCACAAGATGAAGCCGATTCCAATTTATCAAAAGATTTCCTGATTTTAGTCGGTTGGAGTTGCATTTTTTGTCTGAAAATATTGAGGAGCCTAATTTCGAGATAATTGAGACATACGATGGTTTTGAGATAAGACGGTATGCGGATACTATTCAAGCAAGAGTGATCGTCGAGGGAATGGGTTATCGTAATACAAATCAGGCGTTCAGGCGAATCGCGTCGTACATTTTCGGAAGGAATGATCAATCTCGAAATATTGCCATGACTGCGCCGGTGCGAATGTGGGAATCTGGTGATTTCTCGGTCATGGCGTTCACGATGCCTTCTAAACACAGGATGAGTGACCTCCCAAATCCTACCGACTCGGGGGTTGAATTACTTCACGTTGAAGGGGGGGTCGTGGCGGTTTTGAAATTCTCCGGCCTTTCCCATCGGAAAAAAAGCCTGAGGATGATAAATAAATTGCACTTAATGCTTGAAAACAATGGTCTTGTTGCGAGTTCGGAGGCTATACTGGCGGTTTATGACAACCCCGCATCGACTCTCCCCTTTATTCGTAGAAATGAGATAATCCAACCGATAGAATGGCATAGAGAGGAATGAACATGGCGGGGAATCTGAAAATTTCAGGCGTGGATGCTATTTTAGAGGCCATTGATAAAGGAAGACAAGTTACTCGCATACTTGTCCTGAGGGGGACTCAATCAGAGGCGCTGGACCGACTACTTTTGGAAGCCTCGAAACGTGGATTGCAGATTATTGAGGGTTCTGAGAATGACCTTAGGAGGATGGCCAACATGCCATTTACTTCAGAACCCCCGAAGGCGCTTGGCCTGCTTCACAGGGATCCGACTGCGGAGATTGGCGAAATAATGGCATCAGGGGAATTAATATGGCTACTTGCGGGTGCCCAATATCCCGTCAATATCGGTTTTGCAATCAGGACAATCGAAGTCAGTGGGGGCTCTGCTGTATTTGTTGATGCTGACTTAAATTCCGACGGGCGGAAGGCATCTTCGAGAGCTTCGATGAAGGCAGACCGGTTCATCCCAGTAAAATGGATGAGTTGGCGTGAAGCGTCTGATTTAGCTAGGACTCACAACTATCGCATAATTGGGATTGAAGATTCAGGAGATGTAGAACCATGGGATATCGATTTGACGGGACGCTGCATGCTCGTGATAGGCGGGGAACGACATGGTATCCCAGAGGACCTGCTCCAGGAATGTGATTCCATAGTGAAGATTCCTATGCAGGGTTTTGTCCCGTCATACAACCTTCAGGCCCCGCTGGCAGTTGTCGCAGTTGAGGCTTTACGTCAAAGACGCAAGAACGTTTGAATCATTGATACGGGAGGGGAGGACATGGGCAAACTCTCGAAGGTGTTCTCAGTTATTCTAATTCTAGTGGGTGGAATATTGATTCTTGCTTGGGCGGGTAGTGGTTATGCAATTGATCTGTACGAGGAAGGGATTGAGGAAAACTGCGATACGACTGTTGGAACTATAGCCCAAATTACCGATTGGGACGAAGGTAGATGTGATGAGGCGCGGGAAAATATGGATAAACTTGAAAATTATAGGCCATTTATTCTTGCTTTTGGAACGACATTTTCAGTAATAGGGCTGATTGTTTTGTTTAGATCTTAGATTAACGTCTCATCTCCTCTCTAATCCTTTTCTTTGTCGCGGCCCAACTACAAATCATGCAACTAGACAGATCATGCCCCCTTGCAGGACAGTGATCTCTACCAAAGAAGATTATTTGCAGATGTCTTTTGTTCCACATGGGTTTTGGGAATATGGCTTTCAAATCATATTCGGTTCTTTCAACCGTAGTGCCTCTGGATAATCCCCATCTGGCAGCCAGCCTGTGTATGTGGGTGTCGACAGGAAATGCAGGCACTCCGAAGGCTTGAGCCATAACGACGCTGGCGGTCTTATGACCAACACCGGGAAGAGACTCCAAATAGCCCCAATTTGCCTTAATTTCTCCTCCTCTGTCAACAATAATCTCTGCCATTTTCTTGAGGTTTTTTGCCTTTGTTGGCGCCAAGCCCACTTGCCGTATTGCTGATTGTATGTCCGTTACATCCAAAGATGCCATTTCGGCAGGGTTTGATGCAAGTTTGAAAAGTTGGGGAGTGACCTCGTTTACTTTCTTGTCAGTTGTCTGCGCAGAGAGCATGACTGCTACTAAAAGAGTGTATGAGTCACTGTGATCAAGTGGTACGGGGGTATGTGGGTACAAGTTTTCAAGAATTTTACTGATCCGTTGGGCTTTCTCGATTCGCCTCATTGCTCTACCTCTTTATCTCCCTTGTACCCCATTATGAAAGCAGACATAATCAGAACTCCGGGAACTGCATAGCATGTTAGATACTGCCAATCTTGCCAAGACTCGCTACCTCCGAAAAGAATCCATGAAGACAGTCCTGCCACAAATGCGGGCAGAACCATGACCGATGCGAAGACAAGCGCTCGGCCGAGTCCCATTGTCAATCGGCAGCACAGCTGAGATAAGAGGATTCGTTATTCTCCAAGGATGATGTCCAACTCATCACCAGATTTGGTATTGAGGACATCCTCTCTACGAAGCCATCCCTTTCGTGCTATATCTACGCCATATGAGACATCAGAGAGGCCTTCTGCACTATGTGCATCCGGGTTGATCACGATGGGCACCGCATTTTCTTTAGCGATTTTGCAGAGTCTCCAATCAAGGTCAAGGCGATAGGGGGACGCGTTGATTTCTATAGCCTTGAGTGTCCCGTTTGAGTTTATTTCGCCCATTTTTTCGATAATCTGAACCATATCTATGGGGAATCCGTCTCTTGCTTGTAGAATGCGGCCTGTTGGGTGGCCCAGTATCGTAAACGTTGGATCTTCCAAGGCTCGGATTATTGCATCAGTATTATCTTGCTCATCCCTTGATCTCCATGTGCCGATAGCATGCACTGAACCTATAACATGATGGAATTGATTTCTAACTTCTGGAGAATAATCCAAGTTTCCGTCGGGGAGTATGTCGCATTCCGTGCCATGAAATATCCTGAAATCTACATTGTTTTCCTTCCATTTTTCATTCAATCCTCGTATAATATCGCTTTGGACGGATACCTCGACAGGATCTACGCCGATACTTCGACCTCCGATGTTCAACGCAGGGGAATGTTCTGCGATTCCAAGATACTCCCAACCTAAATTCATTGCTGCCGACGCCATTTCCTCTAAAGTGCAGGAACCATCAGAAGCAACGGTGTGGTTATGCAGCGCGCCCCTTATCATATCTGATTCCACCAGGTCAGGGATGCCGTTCACCGAAGCTGCCTCAATCTCTCCCATATCCTCTCTAAGTTCAGGAGTTACCCATTGAAGCCCCAGCTGAGAGTATATGTCTGCTTCGTTGCCACAAAAGAGCGTGTGAGTGGCCGCGTCTATACCCTTTAGGTCGCCAGCAAGCTGCTCAGGAATGAGCCCAAATTCATTGAGTCTCAATCCGTTGTCTATTGCAATCTGCCTCATACGTATATTATGCTCTTTTGAACCGGTAAAGTATGCCAACGTAAATGGGAATGTCTCAGGCGACACGACCCTTACTTGGGCGTCTATGGTCGCATCTTCCGAACGACCAAGAATTGCTTCATTTAGGGCATTGTCGATACTGCCAGTTGGGAATGAGGAATCCAGAACGCTCTGCTCGAGGATGAGGCTAATTTTAGACTCGCCATAGCCCTTGATGTCTGCAATCCCAGGTAATTTGAGGATTGATTGAATTACTGAAGAGCGATTTTCTTGACGAGTTGCCACTACTATATCCAAATCGCCTATGGTCTCCTTTCTGCGTCTTGCGCTTCCAGCGAGTTGTGCCTTCTCGACTCCAGAAATATTGGAAATCCTCTTCTCCAGAGCCAACCCAAACCTCAACCCCACATCCAATCTAGTCCTCCCTTGATTTCTACGGTAAAGTTCGATCCCCTCAAGATATTTCTGTTGACTTTTCTCCCCGAAGCCTTGCAAAGAGGCAACCTCATTATTCTCGCATGCGGATTTTAGTGCCTCTATTGATGAAACGTCTAACTCTTTGGACAATATCCTGGCTCTTTTTGGCCCCAACCCTGGAATTCCAACCATCTCAACTAATCCTGGAGGAACTCTATCGTAGAGAGATTGTATGTCCCCCCATTCGCCATTCATCACGATATCCGCTATCAAAGAGGAGAGCCCTTTCCCTATTCCTTTGATGTCTGTTAATCTATTTGTTTCGATTACCTCAACTAAATGACGATTCATCTGACCAAGGGCTCTGCTAGCATTCTGATATGCCCGTACTCTGAATGGATTTGCTCCATCCAATTCCAGCAGAATCGCCACTTGTTCAAAAACTGACACGATCTGACTCTTTGTGAAATAGGGAGGATCCTCGCGACGAGTGGCGGGCAGCCCCCACCGTCTGGCGTTCACCATGGGCACCTCTTGAAGAGGTCGTCTATCGTTGTGTGGATTGAATCTAGCCCGGAAAGTTTCACAGACGTCCATCTATGGGCAGTGTTATGCCTCTGCTCAGCATACTTGAGACTCTTTCAGTGAGCCTATGTGGAATCGCTGTCATCCTGTGGATGAGTATCGGTACAATAGCTCGTTCCAAGAAAGCGGAAATTATGGGACAACGGGCTATAATGTCTATTTGCATATTTGCAAGTGTAATCCTATTCTCACTCCATTTTCTTGGAGGCGACCTCTGGGGTTCCCGGAATGCTGCAAGGCCCATGGCAGTTTTTTCTCTTGTATTGGCTGCTGCATCCGTCTTGAATCTGAAAGGAAAAGAAGTCCAAGGAGAAGTGAATCCCCACCATATACGCCGACTAAGAGCTATGGAGAACGAGGAGTGAAATTCTAGAGGAGGGCTGCCATCGCATCTCCAGCATAAATCTAGGCTGAACCGCCCGCTTTATTGTTAAAAAAATCTGCAACTCGCTCAGCTTCTGCTATCACATGTGTTATTGACACTCCTGAGAAACTCCATCCGATTCGATTGATTGAGATGTCACTATTGGAAATTTTCGATAGATATCCTGGGGGGTACGAGGGAATCGTTCTTTCACCTATCTTCTCGAAAATTACTGGATCTGCATTAGACAATAATTCTCGAACATATTGCCTAATTTCCTCATTGTCGCCATCCCACCTAGAATGCGGGACCATAATTCTGAACAGACGATGTCCGATTGGTGCTCTTCTTGATCCATGAATATCCGATTCGTGAAGAATGCCACTTATTGGGATGTCTGATTCAGGAATTAGTGTGCCATATCCCTTCTTTACAGATTTAACATCTGCCTCCTTGTAACCGATTACGAATACGGATAGCTTATTGGAGGGTCTCTCATTATTCACAGGGGCTGCCCAAATTACCGATGATTCAGGAATTCCGAAGAAATCTGCTGCTTGGCCCGTATTTTCGAAACTAGTGTTAAGCAGAATCTTGACATTTGGTAATTTTCCGATTTGTTTTTCCAATTGGTTCACCAAAGTACTCATGCCTCCCTCAAAAGAAGCGACAGTCCCTCTCTTGGGTGTAAAAAGAGGGTATGTTTGTTTTATCTTTCTTTTAATCGAAGACCACCTTTTAGCAGGGTTTCGCCCGAATCTGGTCAATCTAGGAAATAAGAAATCAGCATCCACATTGGCTGCGGTATCGTTCACAATGCCAAGTGTCATCGCGTCAGCGATCATTTTGTTTGGGATTAACTGGTCGACTGAAAGTCCTCCTTTACGCACTTTATTGATTGACCTGAGGATATTCAACGGACCAATCTTGATTGCTGTCAGGGGGTTCAGAGGGTGCGATTTGCCGTTCTCGTAAATCCAGCGTCTGCGAACGGCGTGGTTTGATGGGTGAAACTTCTCCCCTAGACCGATATCATCAACCAATCGCCAAACTGCAGGGTGTGGCCGAGTTGCATTAACTGCCAAGTCACAGCACCATTCGCCATCTTTCCATGTGCTGATTACACCTCCCAGCGATTTTCCCTTCTCAATCAGAGTAATGGAGATATCAGGTCTTTTCTCCGCGATGCGATATGCTGTTGTTAGACCCGAAAGGCCGCCGCCTACAATCGCAATGTGCGAGGACGAGGATACCTTGGGGAGGATATGGAGTGGACGGCGTAATTCATCCCCGTATCTGATCCAGTCTTGAAGCAGATACATTACGAAACCCTTTCACTTGACCCAGTCTATTGGATTTTTCAAAACTTTGAGTAGGCGCTCTTCCTCAGAATCGGATTCTATTTCATGACAATATTCCCATCTTGCAGTCAAGGGAAGTGACATCAAGATGCTTTCAATTCTCCCATTTGTCCTCAGGCCAAAGGTAGTGCCTCGATCATACACCAGATTAAACTCGACGTAACGTCCTCTCCGAATTTGTTGCCATTTACTGTTTTCCTCTGTGAATGGCAAATCCTTTCGTCTTGATAGGATGGGGATGTAAGACGACAAAAACGAATCAGCGCAGTCTTGAACAAAATTGAAACATTTTTCCTTATCTGTTAAACGTAAGTCATCAAAAAATATTCCCCCGACGCCGCGACGCTCATTACGATGTTTGATATGAAAATAATCATCACACCATTTTTTGAAATTTGGATAGTCTGCAACCTCATGTCGATCGCAGACCGCTTTCAGTGTGGAATGGAAGTGGCGAGCGTCTTCTTCGAAGAGGTAGCTAGGAGTTAAATCAGCACCTCCTCCAAACCACCAGCTACCTTCTTTTGTGGCGTCACCACGTTCAAAGTAGCGATAATTCGAATGAACAGTTGGGGCCATTGGATTCTTGGGGTGGAGTACTAAGCTGAGGCCCGTGGCGAAAAAATCCAAATCCTCATCACCCAAAATCTTCCCTCCGCCCATGGAACGAGCAGCCTCACGCTCTAATCTCCCGTGGACTACACTGACATTGACTCCTGCTTTGTCGAACACCGAGCCTCCTGAGAACACACGACTTCGACCCCCTCCTCCCTCATCTCGATTCCATATATCTTCTCGGAAATCCACGCCATCCAGTTCACACAGAGTTTTGCAAATCTCGTCTTGAACACGGTAAACCATGTCAATCATTTGCTGCCGCATCTTATTCACCTGAAATGACTTTCAAAACGGCTTCGACACATTCGATTCTAGCTGCGGGAGCAAATCCGTGACCGAGATTGAAAATGTGTCCTGGTTCTTCACCAGCGGCCCTCAAGACGTCTCGTGTCGCTTGTTGAGCTGCATCTACGGACCCGTGTAGTAATGACGGGTCCAGATTCCCTTGAAAGGCTAATTCTTTGCCGTATCGTGCACGATTCTCAGCGAGATCGTCTCTCCAATCCAAGGATATTGCGTTCAAATCTAACTTACGTATACTTGGATGGAGATGCCCGGACCCCTTAGCATAGTGGATGACCGGAATATCATCGCCAGCCTTTTTTCTGAATGTGTCAATCGCTTTTTTTGTGGCTGGCATTGCAAATTTATGATACATTTCAGGAGAGAGAAGACCGGCCCATGTATCGAATAATTGCACGGCATCTGCTCCTCCGAAAAGGACTTGATCGGCCAATAAGTCGCCCACTATCTCACCCATTTTATTCAGCATCTTCTTGGATTTTTCATGGTTTGAAAATATCTTTGCCCTAGTATTTTGAAAGTCCTTGTCCCCTGTTCCTCCTGCCATCAAATACATGCAAACCGTCCAGGGGGCTCCTGCGAATCCTAATCTTGCTACTGAGTCTCCAACTTTCTCACCCACCGATTTCAAACCCTCAGCAGCCCAAGGTGCATGTTTTCTAGCAGAAAAATCTGGCCAATCATCTACATCTTGGAATTCGAATTTGCTTATCCTAATGCCTCCACCGTATTCAACATGGTATCCAAGGCTAGGGAGTGGCGTCAATATATCGCTGAAAATAATCGCTGCATCCAGAGTTTTGTAGCGGCGAATTGGTTGGAGTGTGATTTCAGTGCACAGATCTACATTCTGGCATCGCTCCCAAAAAGAATGTTCCGAGGCGATCTTCCGATACTCGGGTAGGTGACGCCCGGCTTGCCGCATAAACCAGACAGGGGTTCGATCAACAGGTTGCAGATTCAAGGCTCTGATAATCCGTTCCTTTCCATTCAAGATTCGGCCCCCATTTCGGTTAATAATTCATCTAGAGCCAATGCCATTCCAGTGATGTGGATTTCTTCGTGGGCAGTGGAAAGGAATCCGATTTCGTATGCCGAGGGCGCTAGCATGTAACCTCTCTCCAACAGGCCATGGTGAAGATCTGCATAGAAAATCCCAACATCATTGGAAATCTGATCTGCGCGTTTCGGTGGATCGCCTGAACCTGGTGAAAACCAGAAAAGACTGCCTAACCTTACCAAGCGGATGGGATAGTTGTGCTTAGCAAGAACAGGCTCAATATTTTCATCGAGAATCTTTCCAAGCGATTCCAGATAATCATAAGCTGGCCCATCGAGAAGTTCGAGAGTTTTGCAACCAGCGGCCATTGCTAATGGGTTTCCTGAAAGTGTTCCTGCCTGATAGACTGGGCCCAATGGTGAAAGATTTTCCATTATTTCTCTACGAGCGCCATATGCGCCAACTGGCAGACCTCCTCCAATCACCTTGCCCAATGCAGAAATATCAGGTGTGACTCCACACATCTGGCCGTAGCTGCCATGCTTGAATCTGAAGCCTGAAATGACCTCATCGAAGATTAGAAGCGCCCCATGTTGGTCGCACAGACTTCTCAATCTTTTCAGGAACGCACCAGATTGTATCAAAAGCCCATTGTTGGCAGGAAGTGGTTCGATGACTACTGCTGCAATTTCATCTCCATGCTCTTCAAACAAATATTCCACCGCCCCCACGTCATCAAGCGGTGCAACGAGAGTTGTTGCAACCGTGTCTTTTGGGATTCCAGGGCTGTTCGCGATTCCAAATGTAGCTAACCCGCTTCCAGATTTCACCATTAGAGAATCCACATGACCGTGATAGCATCCATCGAATTTTACCAAAATTTCTCGTTTTGTATAACCTCGTGCAAGTCGGATCGCGCTCATCACTGCCTCTGTGCCTGAAGAGACGAAACGCACCATATCCATGTGATCGAATCTTCGCTTGACGTGCCTGGCTAATTCGATCTCGCCCAAGTGAGGGGCTCCAAAAGAAGTGCCATCTCGCATTTTTTGATACACTTTTTCAAGAATTTTTGGATGTGCGTGCCCGTGGATAAGAGGACCCCATGACTGGACGAAATCAACTAACTCATTACCGTCTACATCCGTAACAATTGCTCCAGAAGCCCTCTCAAAATAAATTGGGTTCCCATGGACGGATTTGAATGCTCTAACTGGGGAATTGACTCCGCCCACTAGGTGCTCCAATGCAGTCTCATGTAACCTATTAGACTCAGTTCGTTTCATGATAAACACCATTAAATCCAGTTCTCAGTAATTGCTTCCCTGGCATGATATGAGACAATGATGTCTGCTCCTGCCCTCTTGAATGAGTTGAAAATCTCTCTGACTACAAGAGCCCGTTGTAGCAAATTCTTGTTGGTTTCCATGACCATCGAATATTCGCCGCTTACATTGTATACTGCTACAGGGCGAACAACGGCATCTGCGACTTTTCGGAGTACGTCTAAGTATGGTAAGCCGGGTTTGACCATGAGGATGTCAGCACCTTCACTTTGGTCATTGCGAGCCTGCATGACAGCTTCCGAGTAACCTGACCTAATGTCCATCTGATGGCTTCTTCGATCCCCGAACTCAGGACTGGATTCAGCAGCATCGCGGAAAGGACCGTAAAATGAAGACGCATACTTGACCGAGTAGGACATTAAACCGGTCGAGTGGTATCCTTCCTCCTCGAGTTTTCCTCTTAGACGTTCGATACGTCCGTCCATCATATCTGAGGCAGAGATGTAATCTGACCCGGCTTTAGCGTGTGACATGCCAATCTTGACTAAGTGTTCAACTGTCTCGTCATTCTCGATGTTGTTCCTTTTAATTACTCCACAGTGACCGTGATCGGTTCCTGTGCATAAACACAAATCAGTCATGATGACTATCTCGCCTCCATACTTTTTCTTGAGTGCGCGTATTGCTTCATGTAAGGGGGAGTTTGCATTTGAAGCAAAAGATGCGGTGGGATCTTTCTTTTCCGCGTCCAGCACTAAGAATAACATGTGAGAAAAAAGTCCCATTTTCATATCTAAATCGATGGTTTTCAATAATACGTCTACAGATTGACGGTTTATCCCTGGCATGCTCGGAATGGGTTGATCAACATCTTTTCCAGCGACAACAAAATGAGGTTGCACTAATGATGTTCGGATATCGTCATCAAAAACGAGGTTACGTCTTGCTGGAGTCCAACGGTTTATTCTTGCACGCATTCTTACTGCCTCTCTTTTTCATTCCACCAGTCAGATATTCCTTGAAGAGTTGGACCCTTCAGAACCTTAATTCTTTTATCCCTAAAACCGTCTAGCAATTCAACTGATGTTTTTGTCGAGTCCCCCATACACAGCACACTGTCTGGTATCGGCAAGTTATTCTCAACCCATGATTTGGCAGACGAGGGGGATGAGAGTAGTAGTACATCTCCGTCATTGATACTAGCATCGTTGATTTTTTTGGGGGAGTTTGTGTAGGCAATCCAACTACATACTTCGTATCCCTCAATTGCCAACAATTCTTCAAGCTCACCGGACGATGATGAGGATCGGGGGATGAATAGTGGAACCTCCGGGCGAATATTCTTGACGATGTACTCGTGTAATTCTGCTTGGTTTCTGGAATCAGCACAAATTGATGCAGGGTAGCCCAAACGAAAACAAGCCCTAGCAGTCCCTTCTCCGATTGCTAACCACATTATCCGTTGGAGATTGGGTATCTCAGACGTCATCAAAGAAGCAGCTCTGGCAGAGAATGGGGAGGTAAGAATTAGGATTGGCCAATTTGACTTAGGGGAAGACTGATTGAAAGTTAATTCTGGCCAACTTTCTGGTGTTAGGTCAAGTTCTATGACTGGAATGTTGATAGTTGGGATGCCAATTTTTAGCAATGATTTCTTCAAACGATCGGAGTTCAGCGTTGAGACGATTTTAGATTCTGAATTTGTTCCTTCAGTTGAATCATCAGGGGCATCAAATTTGATCCCATCGACATCTTTTCCGTGGATCTCCTTCAGTGAAAATGTACTGCCAGTTGAATGAATCTCCCGCCAATTTTCTGGGGCGATTAAGCCTTGGATATCGCCCCTATTGGATTCTATCCCCACCGGATATTGGCAACCTCCTCCGAGGCTTCTCAGCATCTCTTTCTCTATTGTTACATCGATTTCCGTTTGTTTGTGATTGAGAATCTCTCTGATGGTTGAGAATTCCTCCGTTCTGCTGGACAAACAATGGATGCATATTGCACCCTGCCCTGGGGCTGCAGGCCAGTGTTTGGATGGTATCCTATGGGCGCCCAACTCCAGTATATTTTCAGAAAGAGTTTCCATTTCACTCAAGCGGCTGAGACCTGCCTCCGCCAAAATAGTAGCATCTAATTTGCCTTCGATTAATTTCTGGATTCTAGATTCGACATTGCCCCTCATTGCTAGTGGCAGAACATCTTCTCTGTTAGCAAGAAAAAATGATTGTCTACGTACTGATGATGAACCAAATTTGCCCCCTGCGGGAATCACGGACAAGACTTCTTGAAACGAAGATGATGATTTTTCTTTCAGTACCTGATAGAGTGCTTTTACTCCCTCAGGCTTTCTAAATAGGATTATGTCGCTGGTAGGGCCTCTTTGGAGATATGCCAAGCAGGCGAACGAGCGAGCATAATCAACAGGAACGTCTTTGCTGGAGTGAACTGAGATATCTATTAATCCGGAGATCAGTCCATTGTCAACAGTAGTGACAAATTGACCAAGATTATCTGACAAATTGCCTCCAAGAGAGAAGTCTCCATCCGAGGATATCTCCACTATTTGTGTTTGAAATCCTGCCTTTTTGAGAGCATTGCTGACTCTTTTTGCCTGATAGATTGCTAAATTAGAGGTCCTGGTTCCAATTCTTATTTCTTTCAAGCAATGACCTCCGGGAGTTTATCAGATGAATCAATCCTGATCATCTCCCTGATTACATCAGACGCAATAAGTTCCAATATAGGCGGGGAAATGTCTCTTTTTGTTCCGATTACTTTCTCCTGCAGGTCTTTCTGATGGAATTCTCCCTTTTGGCTACAAATCCAAGTAGCGATTTCTCTTGAAAAGGTAGCCATCTGATCGGCTTCCGAACCCTCGCAACCCATTAATTCCCAGTTGCTGGACATAGATTCCAATTGCGCGTACATAAATGCTCGAAAAGCAGCTTGGTTTTTATCAACGAGTACTTTCTCAAATCTTCGTTGGATTTCGTCGATTATCGAGACTCCTTTTTTTATCGTTTTTTCATAATCCCATGCTATTTCCATCTTGTGTGCCGTTCTGATCCAGTGTTTCATGTCAAGTAGGACCTGCCCCTCATGAATTCCAGTTTCGTCTATGGATGGTGGCCAAGAAAAATCGAGAATACGTGTCCTGTTGATGACTGGGAGTGGTCTATTCTGATTGAATGTTGCATTTGTGTTTCTAATTGTTGATATTATGAGTCTTGGATTGTCCTCAATCCCCCATTTTTCAAATTCGATGAAATTTATTTTTCTAGAAATCAGCGGCGTCCTACCTGCTGCTTTGACTGTAGATCTTGTGACTACAGTTATGTTCTCGTGGCCCATGTCAATCAAGGCTTCGACCGCTTTCCTGCCCATGTCCCCATAACCAACTACGGTTACAGCTGAAGTCTGGCCCGAAGTCATTGATTCTTCTATGGCCTTGGTCGCTAGACTGAACATTGATTCAGTGGTTTTAGTGAATCCTAGTTCTTTTCTAACGGTTCTGTTTGCGGCAATGACGTGATCAAAGAAAGAGGCGTTCAGATCTCCAATTAACTTATTTTTCCGGTGCCATGAAACAGCACCTCTGAATTGCCCCATAACTTGTAATTCCCCAATGATGAATGAATCCAGGCCGCTACACACCTTCACTAAATGCCTCCAGACATCAATCCCTTGGAATTTTTCAAAAGGGGCGCTCGACATGTTGCTTTGTTGCAGTACGGCATACTCTAATTCTTCAACTGGCACTCCAAAGCCAACATATAGCACACGATTACATGTAGAGAACTCGAAAATGTCGTTTTGCAGCCTATTTGATATCATCCTGACGTGTTTGGCTCTTTCCTCAGAATCCATGCCTTCGGTGGTTAGATTCTTTATGGAGGATATCGTTTGGTTGGATAGCTTAATGGCGATCATGGATAATTTTCTGATTTCATCCAATTTTGATCTTTTACTGGTTGATTTGGCCGCTTCTGCGTGGAACCTGCTGAAGTCAAAGTTCACACTATCCATGCATATGCGCCCCCGACTGTAAGTTAACAAATTGAGTTGTCTTAAAAACATCTTTTTTCTATAGTGAACAATCCACTTCCCAAATTAGGATTTCGGAATTGTTGTTGCATCCTATCGTTCGATGCCGAGCTTTTCATTGATGAACGACCTCATGTAGGCTGGAAGTTCACCGTTCACAAAGATCACGTCATTGACTTGATCGAGTTTCATCAGAGAGTAATATATTTGCATGGCAGTCATTGGTGTCGAGCTGCAACCTGTGCATCCGCCCTCCAACGAGATAGAAATGACTCCACCAGAAGTATCCATGACGTTTACTACCCCGTCATGGGCATCCAAGATAGCCTGAACTGGACCTACAGAATCGAGAACTGTCTGACGGTCTATACTGGTCATGGTAACCCCCGGAAGAGGGGTTGGCTATGAAACAATTGAGGTGTTGTGATGACAAATTGGACTATCAATGGATATCGCCTTAAATACCGAACCTAGGACGCGCTCTCAACCTTGCTGGTGATATTATGGACGGAGAACAAATTGGAATCATGGGGATGGGAGCAGGAATATTTGGTTTAATCATAGCTTTTATGCTGTATCGAAAGGTAGATTCAATCGAGATTGAAAACAAAACAGTAGCCACCATTACTGGAAGAATTCAAGACGGGGCAATGGCGTTCCTGATGGCTGAATACAGGATGCTAGCGATATTCATAGTAGTTGTTGCAGCACTGCTATTTGCAGGTGGGGAAGAAAACGACCTCGGCATGGAAACCATGGTCGCATTCATTATCGGCGCCCTATGTAGTGTAGCAGCTGGATTCAGTGGCATGCAATCTGCCACAAGTGCGAATGGAAGAACTGCACAGGCAGCCGCAAACGGAGGACAGGCAGCCGCACTTACTACCTCGTATAACGGTGGAGCAGTGATGGGATTAGCTGTTGGAGGTCTGGGTTTATTCGGAATCTCCCTGATGTACTATCTTACCGACCCTGTCGGCGGAGAAGGTTTCCTCTCTGTTGAGAATGTTGCCGGCTTTGGAATGGGTGCATCATCTATCGCCCTTTTCGCTCGTGTGGGCGGAGGGATTTACACCAAGGCTGCAGATGTAGGGGCTGATCTCGTTGGCAAGGTAGAAGCCGGCATTCCCGAGGATGATCCTCGTAACCCTGGCGTAATCGCTGACAATGTCGGTGACAACGTTGGCGATGTTGCTGGGATGGGTGCGGATATTTTCGAGTCATTCGTAGGCTCAATCATCGCTGCAATGGTCATTGCTCAAGCCAGCGATGACCTAGGTTCCGACTACCTAATGATACCAATCGCTCTCGCTATTGTTGGATATATCTCTTCGATCATCGGAGTGTTCTCTATTGGGGGGATGAAAAACATGCACCCAGGTGCAGCTTTGCGAAATACCACATTCATAGGTGCCGCACTGTTCATCCTAGGAGGATACCTTGCACTGGACTTTTTGGACTTGGATACAACTGTTATTCAAGCAGTGGCAATAGGTTCTCTAGTTGGTATCCTGATCGGACTTGTCACCGAATACTACACTGGAATCGAGCCAGTCTTTGGAATCAAAGTACGTGCCATCCCATACATCGGAGAGGCATCGAAGACTGGAAGTGCAACGAATGCAATCGCAGGACTGGCCGTAGGTATGCAATCAGTATTCATCCCGGTTATTTTGATGGCAAGCGGCATTTACTTCGCAAATGATGTAATGGGGGGAGGAAATGCTGGTCTTTACGGGATCGCGATGGCTGCCATGGGCATGCTAGGTACAGTTGGAGTAACCATGACGGTGGACGCTTACGGGCCGGTTGCGGATAATGCCGGGGGGATTGCAGAGATGTCAGGCCTTGGAGAAGAAGTCAGAGAGATNACCGATGGCCTCGATTCAATCGGGAATTCCACCGCTGCGATAGGAAAAGGATTCGCTATTGGAAGCGCAGCACTGACTGCTCTGGCTTTGTTCGCTGCATACAAGACAAGTGCAGGTCTCGAGGCAGCGGATCTTTCGATAGCTCATCCCGAGGTTGTAATCGGTCTACTAATCGGTGGTTCACTACCATTCGTCGTAGGTGCCATGACGATGAAGTCAGTAGGACGCGCAGCGGAGGATATGATCACCGAAATTCGCCGACAATTCAGAGAGATTGATGGCCTGTTGGAGGGTCGTGAGGGTGTAGAGCCAGATAGTGCTACATGTGTAGACATCTCTACGCAAGCCGCTCTACGCGAGATGATTTTGCCTGGATTGGTCGCAATCGTAAGCCCCGTAGTAATCGGCTTTGTACTTGGACCAGCAGCACTGGGAGGCACTCTTGCCGGTGCAACGACAACAGGTGTATTGATGGCCTTGTTTATGGCAAATGCCGGAGGGGCATGGGACAATGCCAAGAAAGCAATCGAGCAAGGTGAGATTCCCGGTGCCGAGAAAGGTGATGAAGCCCACTCCGCAGCGGTTGTTGGAGATACCATTGGCGACCCATTCAAGGATACCAGCGGACCTTCTCTGAATATCCTCATCAAGTTGATGTCGATTGTGTCGGTTGTTATCGCTGGCCTCATCGCTTGAGCGAAAAGATAGGCACTTCTTTGTTCAATTACGGGAAATCGCTTTCCGGCATGCGCTCTCCCAAGGGGCATGGTCGGGCGCAAGTTACTGTCTGCTCTAGCAGTTCTTTCCATCGCCCTGCAAGGATGCATAGGCTCATCGAACAGCATACTTGGGGGAAGCGATAATCTTGAAGTCCCTGAATGGGAAGTAGGTGACTGGTGGCTGTTCACATTCACCACCCCTGAATTTTATGATGATTCTGCACGCCTGGTGGTCGCAACAGTGGATGAAGAGGAGGATGGGAACGCATACATGCTTGGAATATCCTCAGAGGAGGAGGCCAGAAGGCATGCTGTTCTCAACCATAACCCATTTCTGGGTAGAATTACTCACACAACATTGGGAGTTTTTGAAAATGGATTCGAACAACCTGTGCTTTCGTTCCCTCTCTCGAGCAAATCATGGACATTTACCCTCTTCGACATAGANTGGGAGGCCAGTTCCACTCTCGATGGTGAAANGGCATATGTGACTGCGTCGGGATCAGATGGCGGCGTACTGACATACACCTATGACAATTCAGTGGAGTTCATCACTTCATTTGTCAGGAAAGATTCTGATGGGCTCGAATTACTGAGGATTACTCTCGCTCAAAGTGGTTCGGGGCATACAGGAGATGTACATTTCATGAGAGGGAAAGATCTTCTTTCTAGAGATTATGAAAACAACGGGGCAAATGGAGATGTCGAGGACTCTTTTCTTGTTCAAGAACATCCAAATGACGGATCGTGGGATGAGATGATTTACCTTATGGACGCATCAGCGGGTGGAGGGGGTTCCAGCATAACATTGACACTGCGAGACCATACCTCCTCATCAGTACTTGAGAGATTCTGGGGGCCCGGCTCATCTGAGACCGGTACATTGGGGACCATTCCTTCTCCCAGCGGAGAATATACCCTAACAGCCAGTTTCACAGGTCAGACTGAACTNAGGATAATGATTGCTGGGGGGATAGGGTACTCTTGGAGTCTCTAAAAATGGCTATTTTTAATCATATGGCGATGCTTCACGGCATGACGGGGACCTCTGCAAAAATGAGGCCTCTGGCCGAATCTCTTGCCCCATCTGGTTGGAGGGTTGTCTGTCCTGAAGGCACATATGCGCACCCCAGAGGTGGTCGCGCATGGTGGGTTCGAGATGAGTCAGCCGAGCAAGTGGCGCCCAGTGGTCAGATTCTAATGTCAATGAAGAGTCTTGAAAAAAACCTCCCCGAAGGACAATTAATCATTGGAGGGTTCTCTCAAGGCGGCGCCATAGCCTCAGCGATGCTAGAAACAAGTATCGAAGAGCGTATTATCGGACTTGTCCTCTTGGCCACCATGTCCGTTCGGGTCGATCATCTTCGAAAAATCCTCAAAACAATTCGCCCAAGNTCTGCAGTGTGGATGCACGGAGAAAGAGACCATATCGTCAACATTGAGGATGGTCTAAAGCTAGCCTCGATTTTTGAAGACGCTGGGTGGGANNTAACTCGTCTTCATCACGGCAAGGGCCACATGGTGGATATGAGTCAGAAAGATCTCCTAGTCGATGCGATAAGAAAGATGTCAGAAGATGATCAAAGATAACTCTTCAGTTCATCAAATCCGCCGACGAATATTACATCTGTTCTCATATCAAAAATGATGGGTACAGTCCTATGCCCCGTCGCCGTTATCAATTCAGATCTCAGCTGGACATCATCATCTAGATTGACTTCGGTGAAAGACATACTGTAACCTTCAAGAAGCCTTTTCGCGGCTACACAATACCCGCATACTGTCTTCGTGAATAACAAGAAGTCGGTTTCGACTTCATCAAACTGATGGAGTGGGTTTTTCATCGATCATCACATCGCCCAAGATTGGTTCAAACACATCTGGCTCATCTTCTGAATGTGTGTTATCGTCCTCGAGAGTCTTGTCAGTCTCGTCCTCATCAATGAATACAAGCATAAATACAGTTATGAGAGTCAATGCTGCACCGATATAAATAGCGGATTTGTAATCGAATATCGATATCATTCTCTCTGTAAGTGTGTATGCAAAGACTCCTGATAGGTTAAACAAGGACATGTATGCTGTGAATTGAGTCCCTCCCACCTTGCTCCAAGTCAGCCTCATACTCAAGGAAATAATGCATATCCATGCCATTCCGCCGACAAACGCCTGCGCAATCAGGTAAACTGTCATTATCGAGGTGTTGGACCAAAGGGGTTCGAGAAGTGCGAAACATGCGTTCGCAAGAGCCAATACTGTAAACCCAACCATTGCAACCCTCCTCACTCCGAATCTATCTCCGAGCAGACCTCCTACGATTTGGCCGATCAGCGCACCGAATACTACGATACCCCCGACTATTCCATTGTACTTCGCTTGAGACCAACCCGCCTCATTGATGAAGATATCAATCACAATTGGGCCCACGAATATGTAAAGTTCGGAAAGTAAGCATAGTCCTATTAATAACAACGCAGAACGGACAGAAAAGGCCTTTGTCAGATAGAATGAGGTTTCGGCTACTCCTCGTCTGGTCCCCTCGGGGAGGCGTGCTAATGGATTCGTCACATGATAGTCCCTTGCTCCGAATATTCCTTTGGCAGAAAGGGCAAAGGTGGCTAATGATATCATGAAGAAGAGGTAGCTCACCGGATTGGTGATTTGTCTGATGTTATCGCCTAGCTTGAAATCGATGGTGAAGACATCTACAGCGAATCCGACAATCCATAATAACAGACCTGCTATCGCAAAAAATGCGGATACTGAGATTCTTTTACTATCAAGCGTCACTCCGACTTTTCGAGCGATTTTGAATCTCTCTTCTTCCAACCATGGCTGTGATATATCTGAGTCGCCATAAGGACTCTGTCCGCTTTCTTGAGGGTCTAAATCATCCCACCACTGACTTTGATCCGGCTTGGACCAAGGGAATAATTTGACGCCTGGCCTTTCAACCATGGTAAGAGGGACGAGCAATATGAGAGACAGAAGTACGAGTTGGATAGCGATCACGCCACTGATGCCGATTTGAGTAACTGAAACTCCGAGTACCGCACCGCCGACTATAATTCCAGCCCTTTTCGCTGCGAACATGAACCCGTTTGCCTTCGCCACCTCATTTGGCTCAAGTATTTCCACCGCTAATGCATCGGTACCGACATCCTGAAGGGAAGCGAAGATATTGTGTACGAACAATAGACGTGTAACCAAGTCTATTTCAGCATTCAAGTCTGGTACAAGAAGGAGCGTCCCGAGTGTGACTACCATGCCTGCCTGGGCTATGAGTACCCATTGCCTCCTAGCGCCATATCGGGGTATGTTTACGGCGTCCACGACTGGCCCCCATATCCACTTGAATGTCCAAGGTAAGGCGACTGTGGCAAACAGTATGGCGATATCTCCAATCGGGACCCCATTATCAACGAGGTAGGCTGCAAATGTAACGCTGGCAAAGCCCCATGGTAGGCCTTGCGCAAAATAAAGGATGCACAGCGTCAGAAGCCTCTTTGTTCCATTTTCGGTCAAAGGGCCTCCTCTTCGCATTTCTGAAGCGAACTTTCTGAGTCCTCCAGTGAATGATCTAAATGGATCTTCCCGCCAATTTGAAGAATGCGTTGATTCGACATCTTCGTCGTCATTTTCTTTCTTCTTGGCGGGACTTATTGACCAGTCTTCCCGCAGGGCTGTCCAACCGAGAAGCGCAAGGGTGGCGAAGAATGGAATGAAGAATATGTATGCCCCAATGGAAGCCTGACCCTCGGCTCCTCCCGATGTGCCTGTTGCCCCATCCACAAGGACAACTCTTCTGGCATCCACTGGAGACATTCTCTCTTCGCTGATCACCAGCCGAGCGTAAACCGTCGAGTTACCTGACTGGGTGTGTGGGTCTAACTTGATGTTCCAAGAAGACCAATCCCCGCCGGATGATAGGTCGGCTGCTTGTTTCCAATTATCTCCTCCAACCATCACCTCTACGTATCCGACCCCAGGGACGCCACCTGTCGACGTGCCTGATATCCTAGACTCGTTCCCAAGGTGGTCTAATGTGTCAACGTTCATTGAAACGTTCAACGATGAATCTATCGCACCTGCTGCTTGTACGAAAGATAGGGGGTCTGCCTGGCCATAACCAAACTCATTATCTGGACGGGTTTCCAAAACGCTACAGTCATTAAATCCAGGATCGTCAAGGAGTTGGATGTCGCGTTCTATGGATAGAGCGCTAATTATGGACTTGACCTGATCATGATCGATATCCGGGTTTGCTTCAACCATCAAAGCAGCGATACCCGCCATTAGCGGAGTTGCCATACTAGTTCCGGATTTACTTGTGTACCCATCAGAAGTAGCGGCATCAGGGGCCATTATGTTCGAGCCTATCGTCGAAACGTCGGGTTTGACACGGCCATCAGAGGTATAACCTCTGCTTGAATAGATTGCCAAACCTAGATTTTTGTCCAAGCTTGCGACTGTGATGGGCAGATTTGCATCGCCTGGACTATCAATGGTATTGCAGCCGGCCAATGTCGCGCCGCCAAATTCGTTTCCTGCTGATAGGAAAGTGATGATTCCTGATGCTGCGACAGCATCCATCTGTTGGCTCCATGCTGATGAGCCGTCATTGTCAAAATGAATCTCGAACTGTTGCTCGCCCAGTGAGGAAGTTAAAATGTCTATGCCTTTGGATTCCTTATTTTCGATTGCCCACTGAGCACCTTCTATGACATCTTGAATGTCACCTTCGCAGCATGCAAGGATATTGACAACCCATGCACCTGGTGCGACCCCCACGTATTTCGACCCGTCTGGTGCCTCTTGTCCGCCGCCGGTGCCTGCAGCGATACCTGCAACATGTGACCCATGGGTACCTGAGTCATATGATTCACTTGCTGGCCTCTCGGAGTCGGTAATTACAGCATCATAGAAAGCTGAAATCTTCGGATCACAATCGATTGTGATTGGGGCTGGGTTGAACGGGTCTGGATCGGGTTGGTCGCAGCCCAACGTGATCTCATCATCCAAATCATTGAGCCCCTCATGATCTCCTCTTACCCCTGTATCTAGTACAGCGATGGTAACTCCTGTTCCATCATACCCGTACTGGGACCATACTTGGTCTACTCCCATATTTGGGGCCGCTTCATTCATATGAGTTTCAGCCAGGCCTAGATCTTCTAGCATGACGACTCCAGACAGATTGAGGATTGGGGAGTTATGATGGATAAGATCGATTGGGATTGTAGCAATCAGGCTGTCAAGATATACAGGGCGCATAGTAACTTCCACGCCTAGCCTTTCAACCGCATCAACATCTGCTGAGGAGGGATGGTGATCATAATCAATGAAGACTCTTGCACTACCCGATTCTGCCATTCTCCACCAACTGGAATAGAACTCAGTTGGTTGTTCGAGAAGCCATTCTAGCCTATCGTCAACCTTGTTTTGATTTGAGTCTCTAGACCAATCATTCCACCAATCGTCATGAATCTCTAGGGCATGCCTTGGCTGCCACTCGCCGGCATAGTCATAACCGCCTCTTTCATCATCCTGAGGGTTGATCTGTGATGCGGTAAGTGGGATTAGCAATGTCGCTAATATTAGGAGCGCACCTGCTTGACGCGAAGTCCTCATCGCCACTCCGTACAAGGCGTGCCTCATGTTACTTGCGCTCATTTGGAAACATGAGGGGTCAAAACGTCACCCTATTTACCAGAACATCGAGACGGAAGCACATGAGTGCAACGAGCGAGACGGATCAGGTGGCCTTGGCAATCGAGGCATTCAGCAATGGCAAGCCAGTAATGGTTTTCGATTCGTCTTTCAGAGAGAGCGAGACGGACCTTCTCTGGCCGGCGCAGCACGCTAGCCCAGAGGTCATACGAAAACTTAGACAGGATTGTGGCGGGTTACTTTTTCTTGCAATAGGTGCGGAGATTGGGGAGATGTTCGATTTGCCTTGGCTTCAGGACATACATATTCATCCGACATTGACTGCCCTTCACCCTGTTCTTGATCTGCTCAAGACCAATGATCTGCAGTACGATACCCGGTCCGCGTTCACACTCTCAATCAACCACAGAGAGACGTACACAGGCATTACAGACAGGGACAGAGCGCTTACTACGAGAAGATTTGGAGAGCTATGCGACGAGTTGATGCGCTCCAATACGACGCCGGAAAAGGCTCGTATCGCTCTGGGGAAGGAATTTCGAACGCCCGGCCATATCCCCGTGTGTAGAGAGGCGCCAGGGGGATTGACTTCTCGACAGGGGCATACAGAGCTAGCCGTGAGCATCGCGAGGCTTGCCGGATTGAGGCCTTGTACGATTGGAGCTGAGATGCTTCAACCAGATGGGGACGGGGCACTTCCTGTTGAAGAGGCTCGAATCTATGCGATGCGTCACTCCATACCCATGCTTACAGGCGATGATTTGCTCAAAGCCCATGGACTTGGAGATTAGGACGTGATTGGATGACTCGGATAATGGCTGTAGGTGTGTTCGATCTTTTACATGCAGGACATCTGCACTACTTGGAGCAGGCAAAACTGCTGGGAGATGATCTCGTAGTCGTAGTTGCACATGACGACACAGTTCGTCAGCGGAAGCATGAGCCGGTGACATCACATGACTTGCGGAAGAGGATGGTCGAGGGACTGAAACCAGTAAACTCAGCAATTGTAGGGAATCCCCCTTCTACGCCTATATTCGATATATTGGGCGACATCTCACCAGATATTATTGCTCTCGGATATGATCAGAAACATTCCATAGATGCCATCCGGGAGGGGTTGGATTCGAATGGTTACGGCGATGTCGACGTGATTAGGGTAGATGGCCTTTCAGACGATCTTGATGGGACCAGAAAAATAATCGCCAAAATCTTGAGTCTTTGGCCGAATGAAGAAGGCGGCCCGTTTGAGGAGTGATTGATAGTGTTCACAGGTATTGTCGAGGGTAAAGCGGAACTTACTTCGGTGAAGCAATTCGATGGATTCACCAGATGGGTTGTTGACCTGCCCCCGAAGCATGGAGAAAATTTGGAAATTGGGGCGAGTGTCGCTCTAGATGGTGTCTGCCTTACTGTTATCGGGATAGATGGTGACTCCGTATCCTTCGACCTCATACAAGAGACCCTGGAACGTTCGACTCTCTGTGTTCGAAAAGCAGGTGACTGGTTGAATATGGAACGTGCTCTCAGATATGGTGATGAAGTGGGGGGGCATCTTGTATCGGGGCATGTAATGGCTGTTGGAAAAATAAGCAGGATAGATGTTCTCGAACAGGGTAGCAATGGATCGAAGACGCTAGATATTGAAATCCATGTGCCCCCTCAAGTCTCTGAATATATCTTCGAGAAGGGGTATATTGCAATAGATGGAATCTCCCTGACAGTCGGTAAGACCCATGAATCGGGAGGATTCAATCTCCACATTATTCCAGAAACAATACGACGTACGACACTTGCTGAAAAGGAAGTTGGCTCTACGGTCAATGTGGAAATAGAATCGTCGACCCAGGCCGTTGTCGATACTGTCAAGAAAATGCTAAGTGGAAATCCATTATTAGATTCAAACAACCGCGATCAACTGTCGAACCGGGAGGGGGGCTCTGAATGAATTCCATAGCTCTTGTATGCGGTTCATTCCACAAAAAGGAAGTTGAAGAGATGATTTCCCATGCTGAATCGGAAGCGGCTGAATGCGGCCTGGAAATAACGGATGTAGTATGGGTCCCCGGTTCGATGGAAGCCCCCCTAGCAACTGCCCGTCTACTTGAAAATGAGCGGATTGCAGGCGTGGCCTGTCTTGGCATCATAGAGAAGGGGCAAACAAGCCACGGGCTTGCAATGGGACAAGCAGTGATCAAGAGTCTCGTTGATCTTCAGATTGGATATGACAAACCCGTTGGTCTAGGAATTATCGGTCCGGGTGCAGAGCCCGAACATATTGAATCTCGACTAGAGCCTCATGCCAGAGCAGCGATAAAGGCAATTCAAGCAATGATCGAGTAACGGTTCTGGCAATCACAATCCCCGATTCGTATGGTCAATGTTGAAGGGACTCCTAGCATTCAGAAGCGCATATGTCGCAGACCGTACACAACGTCATCATCATCGGATCAGGCCCAGCAGGGTATACTGCGGGCCTATACTCGGCTAGAGCCATGATGGAACCAATGATGTTCGCAGGGTACATGTCCGGAGGACAGTTGATGCTCACTTCGGACATTGAAAACTTTCCAGGGTACCCCCAAGGCATAGGGGGCCCGGAGATGATGATTGATCTGCGCTCACAGGCGGAAAGATTTGGACTTGAAGTGGTTGACAAGAATGTTGAGAGGGTTGATTTTTCCTCACGGCCATTCAAGGTATGGGTCGAAGGCGAAGAATTCAGAGCCGAGACCGTCATTATTTGCACCGGTGCTGAAGCGATATGGCTCGGTGCAGAGGGGGAGCAGGGGCAGAAGGGTAGAGGCATATCCACCTGTGCGACTTGTGATGGTGCTTTCTTCAGGGACGATGAAGTAATCGTAGTGGGTGGTGGCGACTCTGCCATGGAAGAGGCCACGTTCTTGACAAGATTCGCGAGTAAGGTCACCATAATCCATCGTCGAGATGTGTTTAGGGCCTCGAAGGTCATGCTCGAACGTGCAAAAAATCATCCTAAAATAGAGATAAGGGCTCATCGGCAAGTGAAAGAGTGGCTTTCTGATGATAAGGGGCTTACTGGAGCGGTTCTAGAAGACCCCCGAGATGGTTCTCTAGAAGAAATCGCGTGTGCTGGCGCTTTCATAGCCATAGGACATAGGCCGATAACTGAATTTTTGAATGGCCAAGTAGACACAGATGAAGAGGGGTATATCATACATTCAGAGCATACAATGACCAGTATTCCTGGAATTTTCGCTGCGGGAGACGTAGTGGATACACGGTATCGGCAGGCGATAACTGCTGCAGGGATGGGGTGCCAGGCAGCCATAGATGCAGAAAGATGGCTAGAATCACAGCATTGAGGCGGTCCCATGGAACGAGGCGTTTTTGATCGGGAGCGCGAAGATGTTGCTTTTGTTAACAGGGCAGCAGCTTATTGCCTCTATCTGACACACATAGCAGTGACGTTTCTTGTTGCAGTGGGTTGGCTTTCCCCTTGGGATTCGGTTCTATGGGCAGTGATTATCGTCTATGCCATAACTGAAATTCTCTGGTTTACTCGTGACGGGTATTGCATCCTCACAGATTTGGAAAGGTGGTTTTTAGGCATAGAAAAACCTGAAAGTGCTCTTCAACAAAATTTCATCCAACGACTGTTGGTCAAGTTGTTTGGAGTGGATATGACCCCTGCAAGATCACGTAAAATGACTGTCGCATGGGGGAGGTTCAGCTTCATTGTTTCATCCATACGATTGGTTTCCCCCGGATTGTGAAATTATGGAAAAAGAACGTCTGGAAAGATATAGCAGACATATCGTACTTGACGAAGTAGGGTTGGGCGGGCAGATTAGACTAGCCGGCTCAGTAGTCACCATCGTTGGAGCTGGTGGGCTCGGATCCCCTGCACTGCTGTATCTTGCTGCCGCGGGAATAGGGAAAATTAGAGTGATAGACGATGACGTTGTAGATGAGTCTAATCTCCAAAGACAAGTCATACATTCTGAAACCGAGGTGGGCAGAAGTAAAGTCAAATCTGCCCAGAGACGCCTTAGCGCACTTGATAGTAAAATCATAATAGAGCCGATTGAAGAACGAGTTTCTCCTGAAAACGCTGAACGTCTACTTAGTGGTTCAGACGTCGTTATCGATGGTACCGATAGTTTCGAGGCCCGGTATTCTATCAACGATGCTTGCAAAGCCCTCAGCATACCCTGGGTTTTTGCCAGTGTTCTCAGGTTCGAGGGGCAAGTTTCGGTTTTCAATTATGGAAGTGGCCCCAATTACAGGGATCTATTTCCTGATTCTCCGCCGCCGGAATTGGCTCCCAGTTGTGCTGATGCAGGCGTTCTTGGGGCGATTACTGGCATTCTTGGTTCGATTCAAGCAGCAGAAGCTATCAAGATCTTGCTGGGAATAGGGGAGACGCTTTCTGGTCGGTTGTTGATTTTGGATGCAATGACGATGAAAACTAGAATTTTAAAAATTGATTTTCCGGGGAAAGAAGAAGCGACAGATGTCAAACAATTAGGACTCAGTAATTCGATTTCACCTTCCACTCAACCTATTCAAATGAAGTCGATGATTGATGATGGCGTTGAGTTCTTTCTCCTTGATGTGAGGAGGGCCGATGAAGAGTCAATAGCCTCAATAGAGGAGACAAATCTCAGAATCGAGCACTTCAATGTGCCCAGTAGAATCGATGAATTGCCGCTCAGTATGCCGATTGTGGTGTATTGTCACTCAGGAGTTAGATCGGCAAGTGTAGTGAAATATCTTGGGAGTTTGCCAGAATTCGACTCCAGAGTATCGAATCTGGTAGGGGGCATAGACCTCTGGTCTAGAGAGATTGATCAAAATATTCCACGATATTAGTGTTAAATTAATTCATGTTTAATTTTTAAAAAATAATTCTTAAATTAATGTAAAATAATAATAATTTATTTTTTAAAATGATGTAAATTTAATTTCAGTGTAACTTTTTTTTAATGTAAATATATCATTTAAAAAAAATATAATTTATGTTTATATTATAATCATGTTATCGAATATATGATGTGCTTTATTGTTTTGCAAGTACCATGAGCACACTATCATCAGGGATATGGAGATGTCCAGCATGTATGCATCATCAACCATGGTTTTCTTCGAAAAAGGGCCTCAAAGCACTGGATAGGCGGTGCTCAAAATGTTCAGAGCGGACTCGAGTGCTTATCGAGCGCTCAGGCAGTGGACAGGGTAGAACCTCCGATGCAAGGGTTTGGATGCGTCCTGGAGCTAGCGAAGATGCGTTAATTCGAGAGGCTGCTAGCAGAAATCATGCATTGAAGAGTACGGCGAAAGAAGGTGTGAAGGAGCAATCTGATTTACCGCCGATATGGGGCGTGAATTGGCGGCCAGAGGCTGCTCTTGAGTTTTCTAAGCCGCTATCCAGGGAAGTCATTCGATCGGAAATCCTAAGATTTGTTGCTGAAAGATGGGAGGGGCATCTCAAGTTAGTTGCATCCGCCCTAGAATCCAACTTACCCATTAAATCGATGGACGGGAACGAATTCCATAACTGGTCAGAATCATTTTCAAAGTGCCTGTACGAAGCTTTTGATGAGCGTCTGCATGATCTTGAAGTTGGAGATGTCTTAGAAATGGAGATTATGCCGCGAAGGGATGGTAGAACGTATCTATCAAGGCGTAGATCTAGATTCATATTGGATATTCGGCTAACTCTGAGAAGGTTGGCCCATTCTGCTGCAGTGACCCTCAAACAGCGTCTCAAATGGCATCGCTGGATGGTCAGAACGAAGATTCTTGATGAGCATCTGAAAGACTTGT
>PBBV01000010.1 GCA_002717835.1 Methanobacteriota archaeon | reverse complement strand
TGGTGCAGGGGGTGGGATTTGAACCCACGAAGGCTTTGCCACCGGAGCTTAAGTCCGGCCCCTTTGACCACTCGGGTACCCCTGCGTGCCTATCGACACGTGTCACAGACTTGAATCAACCCGCAAGGGCTCAGAACATGCGCAGTACTTGTCCGTACCGTGAGAATACTTTAACCGGCGACTACAGACCATGCTTCATGCTAAGCAGACTGAAAGACCACGGATGGAGCAAAGTGCCAGTTCTTACCGTGGTAGTCGTGCTTCTCCTCCAGGTCGGGGCCGTGCCCATTGCCTCCATGGAAGATTCAAAAGTTTCCCGAATGGATGCCCCATCCTCCAACCAGGTTGAGACGTACTCCCTTTACTTGACACAAGGAAATAATCTGTCCACCGTCCTCCCCACATCGGGAGGCCAATTAGAGGCATCAGCCCTCGATACAAATGTGGAATTTTCCACTAACGACTTGCTCCAACCTCTGGAGGTCGTCGGGAGCAAACGTCAGAGCAGCGATGGCACTAGTCAGTACTACGTGCAGCTGAATGTGTTCCTGAAAGCAGAAGGCCCGCAAAACGCAGTCGCCACATGGACATTTTCGATTATTTCTAGTGGGAGCACCGTGGCAAGCGGGGAGATTGAGAATGAGGCCTGTTCAGGAGGTTTTGGCACACAGTGTGATTTCGATCATGAAGCAGTCGACATATTTCTGAATGGAGGAGGTGATTCATTCACAGCTCCTGAATCTGGCGAATTGATACTTCGTATCAGGGCTGAAATGAGCGGGTGCGGGGACGGCTTCTTCGATGACTGTGAAGCAAAGGTCGCGTTCAATCAGATAAGTGGCGATAGCCGCTCATCACTCCTCGACATATCTACAAACGCTGTTTCAGACACAGTATTCTACGTTCAGCGCCCTGGCGACGAGTTCATCGATGGATCAGTAAATGACTGGTATCCTAATGACATAATCGATGATAGAGAGATGCAGTTTTCCTTTGATGTAAAAAGTGCGTTTGGACGGAAGGACATAGAGTCTGTGGAACTCAGACTCAGGTATGCCGAGACCAATGGAATCATACTTCAAAAGGATCTAGAACCAGTCTCACAGAAAATCGAATGGACTACTGAGGGGCTCTTCGGAAGACACAAATGGACTTATCAAAGCGGGCTTGAGTCTGGGGATTACGAGGCAGAATTAAGGATCACAGATGTGCAATCCAACGTTTTTGTCATAACTCACGACACATTATCAATGCATGAATTCGGTGTTTCTCTGAAGCACTCCGAAGAGCGATCTGTAGAATACATAGCACCGGGCGCTATAACTCCTGTTCCATTGCAACTTATCCACAGAGGTGACGCAACTCTTTCAATGAATGTGGATTTACAATTACTCACAACACTCGGCTCGGACTGGCTGGTTGAGTTTGATAGCCCCGGGGGGTACAGCATGAACTCCGGAGGGACGATTCTCAGCCCCGTGATGACCATAACTGCCCCTCTAGATCTCAGTGATTCCCCATCCGAGATTAGAATCAGAGCAATAGGGGAGGCTGAGGTCGGGGGCGTCTTTGAAAGTGTCTCGGATACACTGGAATTAGACCTGGAGAAATTACAGGTTTACCAGCCGCCCGTGGTTTCAGTCTGGGATGAGGAGATGGAGACACTTATCGCAAACTCCTCGATATCCCAGATCGACTCTACCATCCCAAGGTACGTCGAGGACGGCGAGTTCAACCCATTTATTATGGAAGTGTTCAACACAGGATTTACTTCCGACTCCTTCAGAATCGACGTACTAGAGAGATCAAAGGCAATCATCCAAGTCTATGATAATGAAACTGGTCAGAGGATTCTCGAGGATGACGATGATGGGACATTCCATACCGATGCACTAGACAGGCACAACACACAGACGATTAGGCTAGCAATCAAACCGTCTGGAGATCGCTCAGACCCTGACACGGGCACAATACGATTGGAAGTCGCGAGTATGAATAACAGCTCCCTCAAAACAATCGTCGAATTTACCATACAACGTACGTTCGGCATAAGGGCAGAAATCTCCCAAGACTGCGACGGAGTACCCCTTGGATTCATAGAAACTGATGATTGCAGTTCAACTTCAATGAGGGTGCGCATTATCAACAGTCTGTCGGACAGTTCGGGGGTAGCAAGCTCTTGGCTCATTATCAATCCCGCATCCCTGTCCGAGAATACTGACCGGAATCAGGCATATGGCATATGGTCGTACAATATTATTGATTCCGCAGGGGCAAATGCCCCCAAAGTCACATTGGGACCCGGCGATTTCGTGGAACTTTACATGACGATAGAGATGACATCGCAGGTCATCGAGGGAAACCATACAATTTACCTCCGTGTCAAAGAGGATGTATCTGATGGAGACGAGGAGGCTAGATATTTCGACCTAGCCGTAACACTCAATGTAAAGGCTGATGACCCCCTTCTTGAGTTGGTCCAGGTCACTTCAAATCGAGGCCTTTCTCCGGGTGACGAGTATGCATATCAAATCAAGGTAAAGAACAAGGGAAACAGCCCGCAGACAGTACTTCTGTCCGCAGAAGTCGACGAACAAGGTTGGTCAGTGGACGTGGAGGGCCCTTCCGGCTCCCCTCTTGTGGAGATAGGGCCTTTCGAAGAAGTAACGTTCAGAATCCGCGTATCGGCACCATCCGATGCGAATAACGGTGACAGAGTCCCAGTCATAGTCCAAGCCAGTCCATTTGCAACTGATCAAGCATGGCCTGAGGAGTTTACAGCGGAACTCTCCCTTGTGATGGTCGTCGATATCTCATCAATCATCGATCTGCTGGTAAATGAAATAACACACCCGCGTGGATCAACGTGGATAGTTCTCGGCGTAGCCGTTCTGCTCGTCTTCGCAGGATTTCAATCAAGACTGAGCCGTCAGCGCGTCGCTGCTCAAATGGCACTTCTCGATGCACTATCGAATGAGATGCAAGCAGAGCCCACGATCGAGGTAGAATCGACACCAACAATCGAAATTCCCGATGAAGACGCGTTCGATGATGACATCGAATTAGTATGAACAGTCCGAACGATGCTCCATTCCTCTTAAGTGCCTGCTGAATGGGCCTTTGCTTATGGATGGGCTGCATCGGGGCGGGGAGAGACGCTCAGCCATCATAATCGTCGCGTTGATGCTTACGTCCATGTTGTCGATGATTCATATTGGTTCAATGAAGGCCGCCGCGTCTCTTGATGCCGACGGCGATGGGCTTCCGTATGGCCTCGAATTCTACATCAACACACTCCCTCAGGACTGGGACAGTGACGATGACGGTCTTCCTGACGGATGGGAGTGGAAATACGGATTAGACCCACTCTCTCCAAATGACTTGAATGGCTCAACCGGTGATCCGGACGGGGATTTACTGAGCAATCTCAATGAATATCTATGGGCTATACCCCCTGGGTGGGACGATGTATCCACTCCATCGGTTTTGGATAATGGGGTGTGGTGGAACGGCACCGTTCCCGTAAGTGATTGGGACGAAGAATCCGCAATGCAAATCATCCAAGGAAACGGAACCGATGGATTCGATGAAGATCCTGCTGGCAACCTCTGCACAAATGGTTTCGACGATGATGGGGACGGGTTGGTCGACTCAGCAGATCCAGATTTTGACGGCGATGTTGACTGCGCCACAAATGATGATGACGGCGACGGACTTGTCGATGAGGATGTCGATGGTTGGGACACAGACGGCGACGGAATGGATGACGGCTGGGAGATAGCATTCGGCCTTGATCCGACTGATGGGACAGGGGACGATGGTGCTTACGGCGACCCTGACAATGACGGTCTTCTGAATCTGTGGGAATACGTCAATCCGGGTTGGACCACTCGGAACGGATCCACCTTCCCCCCGACGCAGTATTTCCGGCCCGGCCCTGCTAATGGCACCCAAACTGAAAGCCCGTGCGACCCTGTTTTGATGTTGGGGCCAGGTGGTTGTCAGTTCCTTACTGCTGAAGTCGATTCGATAACTTTCACAAATCCCTTCTCGAACGATACCGACGGCGATGGACTTAACGATTCCAGGGAGGCACTGACTCTGCTTACCGACCCGACTGCAGTAGATACGGATGGCGATGGAATATCCGATGGCATCGAGGTGAATGGCAGTTACGGGGACCCACCGATGGGATCTGACCCACGCAACAACAACACTGACGGAGACCCATTCGATGACGGTTTCGAAGACCTAAATCTCGATGGAGATGTAGATCCGGGCGAGACCGACCCTACAAGAATAGAGGACGATGGCGATGAAGACGGAGATAGCATCCCAAATTACTTGGAGAATATCACTTGTACTCAGTGGGACTTAGCCGATACTGACTTCGGTGGCGTAGACGATGGTACTGAAGGAGAAATTCATGGCACAGATCCGTGTATGAGCGTCTCCATAGTCAATCGGACAGTCCTCAGCTGGGACTCTGTGGCAGTCCAGATATCATTGAATTCAACTGAAGGCGTCCCCATCGGGCCCAACTGGAGAAATCCAGACGGCATGCTTGCCAACTACATTCTTGATGATGGGTCAAGAATCCCATTCACATGGGGGAGAAGTATCGGCAATGATCTCGATCAAGTCGACCCTATGCCGCCGGAAAATACCATCTGGATCAATGTATACAATGGTTCATGGTGCTGGAACAACACTGCAGGAGCAGTAAATGATCCTTGGTGTGATGACGACTATGCTGACACAGATGGGGATGGTTTGGCTGATTGGGAAGAGCTACTTTCCACTTATGGGTATGTCTCAGATCCGAATTCTGTGGATACAGATGGCGACGGAGTAGACGACTGGACTGAAGTATGGATTGACGCCACGAACCCGGGCGAACCGTGTTCCAACAGGCTCGATGCTGACTCTGATGGCCTCAATAATTATTTCGAGAATACAACAGGTTGCGATCTCACATATGCAAGTGTAGACCTAACAAATGGTTCATCAGATGGTTGGATCACTTTGTGGAACGTCTCTGATACTGATGAAGGTGGTGTCAGCGACTTGCAGGAATATTTTGATGGTACAAACCCCCAAAATAACCCATCAGATGACAAGAATCCACTAGATACCGACGGGGATGGTATACCTGATCTAAATGAAGAGCAGGATGGCACAGACCCTCTTGACCCGGACACTGATGGGGATGGTATACCCGACGGCGAGGAGATTTCCCTTGGATTAGATCCACTAAATGCGTCCTCCTCCTTATCTCCGGATACACTGTTGCTCGTAGCCACCAACACCGATGGTTCAGCCAATATGTCAATCACTCCGTTCTATCGATGGTATACTTTCGATGAGTATCTGAATGGTTCATGGGGCGTGAATCAAACGTTGTATGGTCTGACGCAAATCGCTTTGGAACAAGAAATATCCCAAGGTTTGGCCGATGTATCAATATCCGGAGGGTCGTCTGCTTCATGGGACTTAGTATACCAGTACCAAGGATTAGGCACTCCGGGCGGCCATCTAGTCCTTCCATTCAACGTGCAAACTATCAGCACCATAATGGAGCCAGAGGCCACTATGAATATCACCAACACAACGCGAGACATCATTGTAGATGGGGCATCTGTGACGGCGCTCTCAATAAGTAGCCCAGATTACAATATCACGAACACATACAAACAGGAATCCATAGCCTACGCCTCAAGTGCGTTCGGACTCAACTATCCTATCAATGACGATACAAACAGGACCTCCCAAATTACCAACCAAATCATCTCGTCATCAGGTGCTTTCTCAGCGTGGGAGAAGATTGAAGCTATAGCCGATTTCATAACCAACGGGAATGACACGGTAGAATTCAATTGGAGCTCCTCAGGATCCGGGTTCAGGGATGCCTCATCGCAAGCCGGCGGCCCAACCGATATTTCGAGATGGATACTAGATGATGCAAGAATTGGAACATGTGACGAATATTCGAGTACCTTCGCACTCATGTTGCGCACCGCTGGAATCCCCTCGAGGAAGGTAATAGGGCTAAGTGAAGGCTCACAGAATGCCGACAATACATCATTCTCATTCTATGGCAGGCATCTCACTTCATGGGTGGAAGCGCATCTTCAGACAAATGAAAATCTAGGGGGGATCGATCTTGGGTGGCAGCCATTCGAGGCATGCCCGCCCCCGCCACCAATTTCTATTGTCGATGTTTCTAGGACCATTGGGAATCATGATAGGAGTGGCCAACAGGAGGTTTTCTTTGAAGGCCGAGTCATATTCACAGAAAATGGGACTTCAGCCTCAAATGTTCCGTTGAGAGGTCACATAATCCCTCAGAGCATAATTCTGGAGCCGCCTTTAGAATCCGCTTTGAATCCATTTTCCTTTACAACCACCAATGAAACAGGATGGTTTAGATTAAATTCAACATCCGCTGCTTTTGATTATCCTCGCCCAGGATTGACCTCATTCGCCATAGAGATACTCGGATCTGGTAGCGTTCCCTACCTTGTTATGACGACCTCTGAAGGATTAGCCGTTGACGCCTCATCCACATGGGGCCTCAATCTCACAGACGACCCGACAATGCAGATTTCAAACCCAGAGCCCGCTGAATTACCCCCTGTTGGAGCGGGTGTCACAACAGATTTGGAAGGCATATTTGCGTGGGAGAATCAATTTCTGACCGATCCAAGCGAGTTCGATGATGAGTTGACGGGTACTTCTGCGTTCATTGTCTTCCTGGAATATACAACTACTGCAAGCGGGGTAGTGAACATTTCCACCAACGTATCCAGCAGAGGCTTCTTCCAATTCCCTGTGGCTATTGATGAAAATGAGCCATTGGGCTCAATTGATGCTCGATTGTGGTTTGCAGGATGGAGAGAGGACGGCTTGGACCTCTCATCAAATCCCCCGCATGTCAGGCCTCTCGGCGTAGATTTTCAGATGAACGTGACATTGGCACCAGACCTCTCGATCTCTCTTGAGGGTCAAAGCTCCAATTCCAGTCTTCTTGGCATCAATGAGGACGTTTGGATAAACGGTACCGCATTTAGCAGAGGGTCCACGCCTGAACCAATGAACGGTACACTGTATGTGGATATACGATCAGCCTCCTCATCTGGGGACTTTACTCCAATCACGTCTTGGTATCTCAACGACACTGTCTGGACGGGCCAGGCAGGAAATTTCCAGATTACGTGGAACTTTTCTGAAAACGAGGTACCAATTCCGTCCGGACTAATTGATGTTAGATTCAGGTATCAGGCAGACGGTTTGTTCGCATCTGACTTTGAGATATTTGAGGATGAATTTGGGATACTGGGTTATCTGAAATTAGAGTACTCTCTCGAACCTTCTCTGAGAGGCGTCGAAACTATTGTTCCAGTACAGCTCACCGACCATACCAACACTCCACTACAAGAATACCCTGGTAATTTCACATTGGATTACGATGGTGTGCTGGAATGGTCACAGGAGGGCTCCAGTGAATCCCAGATACAGGTAGTCTGGACCCCTGGCGATGGTGTCAACGTCAGTGCTGGAGACTATTCATGGCAATTGAATTATACAGGGTCTCAGTATCTTAAGCCCCTCGTTGAATCAAATCTCCACCGTCTGCAAGCAGAGGCTCAGGCAATATGGACATTAGATCGAGATTGGTACCACAGAAATACAACAGGATGGATCAATGGATCTCTCTCTGACTCGTTGCTAGTAGTGCCTGTTCTGGGCAACAACACATCGATAAATATCGACATATCAATACCCCTTGAAGATGACTTTCCCGATGGCTCCGACACAGCATGGAACCTCCTCTCTCAAGGCTGGCTAGATCCACTCAGTGGGAACTTCTCAATCCCATTTACGACCCCAATTAATCTAGGTTCTTCAGTTTATGAGATTAAAATATCGTTCACATTTGCCCAAGGTCTAGAGGATAAAGGGCCATATTACGTGGTTCCAATCGATGGCGACCAGTTCGGTTCCATCGGCATCGAAACGGAACATGTGATATCCGCAAATCCTCAACAGGTTGAAGTGATTGCAGGAACTACGTTTGAAGTCACAGCAACCGTGTCCGATGTAGCAGATTCTAGCCTTCTGGAGGACGTGGACATCTCTCTATGGCTTGATCTGGGGGGCGCAAATGAGACCCTATTGATTTCTCAAGCAACATCCGCCGAAGGATCTGTTTTGCTGAATTCCACCATGCCTTCGGACATACCCCCGGGAATATTCAATCTTACAATGATTGCCGATGATGATTTGACGGATTTGATCGGTCAGGAGAATGCAGCCCGGCGGACAGGAAATCAAACCACCATACAGGCTATTGTCATAGTTGCTAGCGGCATACTGATTGATTCTGCCCCCCCGTCAGTCATAGCAGGGCAAAGCTTCGCAATATCTGGGAGAGTCATAGATGCTGTCGACGATAATCGTTCAGTAAGTGGTCCAATGGCCCTTCAAGTGCGGTTCTTGAACGATGACAGCGAGATACTTGTGCCCTCTATCTTGACTTCTCCAAACGGTTCCTTCACGATAATCATCCCAACAGATCCGCAATCAGATGGTATTGAAAGTGGTAACAAAACTCTTGCAGTGAGCGTTATCAATGGATCTACTCCGTTCTACCTTACGTCAATTGGCACAAGCAGCATACTGGTAGTAGGCGTCACAGAATTCACACAAATACAACCCGGTCTGGCCACTATCGTCGATCGTGGAAGCACCATATCCTTCTCTGCCACGCTCGTCGAGAAATCCAACGACGACCTCCCTATCGAGGAGGCAGATGTTGCGGTGAAATTCCACCATACATGGGTTGCGCCCCAGACAACTGTCGGTAACGGCACAGCCACCTTTGAATTCACGGTGCCCACTGATCATCCATTGGGATTGATCGAGATTGAGTTCTTCTTCAACGGAACGAACACGCTCTTGGCAACATCCACCTCCACATTCAAGGTGACTGTGAGGTCGAATACGCTATTAACAGTCGATCCAATAAGCTCCAATCCAACGGCAGGCGGGTCTTTTGAGATAGCAGGATCTTTACTTAGTGGTAATGGTTCAACCATCACGGACCGTTCAGGCAGCATACTGTCATTCAGCCTAAATTTCCAACTCGACGGCTCTGATGACGGATTTACATTGAACTCGTTCGCAGTAGCCTCCAACGGATCTTGGACAGTCAGGATGGCACTGGATGCTGACATTCCTCGGGGAACCCATCTGGTGGAAGCCACATACTTGCCGGCTGTCTCGTATTTCACCGAAAGCTCGGGCTCAGCAACTTTCGATAGCAGAGGGTTCACTGCAACATCTATCATCGTGCCCTCGGATCTAGATCCGGACGAGAGAACGGTTAGAGGAAGCGATGTAACTGTGAACGTTTCTCTAATTGACAACACCGGGGCGCCTGTCCCCCAGTCTACAATATCCTTCTCTGTGGATGGAGTGTTCAACGGAACATCATCAACAAATGAAATTGGTATAGCCAGTTACACGTTTACTGTCGATGAAAATCGCGATGCTGGCTTCATGGATGTCACTGCCTCGTTTGACGGGCTACCCGGCACAACGGGTCTAGCAAGTAGCACAGATACAACTCGTGTGGTAATACTGGCCCGAACAGTCCTTACCATAGCTTCCATATCCGGGACGGGGATAGCCGGTGAGACCATCACCCTTGCAGGAACTCTCCTCGACGAACATGGCATGCCGCTTATCGAATCAGCTGCCCCCTCTTCCGGGCTAGTGCGCCTCTCAATCGATGGAACAGATATGGGCCCAGAATTCACAGTCCTGACAAATGCAACCACCGGCGAATGGGCAATCACAGTCCCCATGCCTCTGGATGTCGATTTCGGGTCACACAACGCCACAGTAAATTTCCTTGGCGGATTTACCTGGGTAGACCCAATGGGCCTGGGGGACTCACTCAATCCTGAATTTTACCTCCCCTCTACGGATACTTCAGAGTACAACGCAACACAGACCTCGCAAGTCATTATCGTCACGCCTCCAACATCCGTGGATAGGAACGAATTGCTTTTGATCGAGGGGCGGATTACTGACGGGATAGGCAGAGTCCTCCCCGGTAGGACCGTCTCTATTTCTATCGAAGGAAATTTTGTGACAGATGCAACCGCTGATCAGGAGGGCAACTTCTCTGTCTTTCTTCCAATTCCATCTGACATGCCACTCGGCCCAAGAGTCGTACGTGCAGCCTTCCTTGGAGAGGTGTTTGTTCTCCCTTCGGATGGTAGCACAGTTTTCACCGTTTACGCACCCACAACCATCTCTATGGACATCCTCCCCGCAGCTGCAGTAGGGGATCAAATATCGATAAGGGGCACGATTAAAGACAACTTACCCGGAGGATTTTTGGAGAATCACACCATCGAAATAATGGTCGACGACATATTCATTGGAGTGACTCTTTCAGATGAGGATGGCACGTGGGAAATCCTTTGGAATATCCCCGAGGCACTCGCCGTCGGGAACCACACTATCGTCGCCTCTGCCCCTCAACAGGGATACTACCGGTCTTCAACCGTCGAACGAACACTCTCGATAGCGTATCACACTGCAATATCCCTACAGATCGAACAGCCCTCCGTGACCCGCGGCGGAATGTGGGAACTCACCGGCAGGTTGTATGATGATGATACGCTCGGGGCGCCCGGACTTGATGGCCGTACAGTGCAGGTTACCTTGGATGGAGAACAAATCCTGTCCACAACTGCGGGTGCAAGCGGCATATTCTCATTCGATATCCCTGTCGAGTTTTCTTTGTCTAGGGGCGAACACAACTTATCTGTATCCTTCCAAGGGGAGGAGCTCTACCTTCCCACCACGGCTAAATCAACTGTTCTAGCCCGTGCTGATATCGATGTACAAATCATATGGTCCGATGCAAGCGTAATCAGAAGCGATCCGAATAACCCGATAAGAATCGAGGGAAGAGTGCTCGAGGTGGGAGGTTCCTCGGAGATAGTGAGTAATGTCGATGTAACTCTTGGATGGGAGGGGCAGCCCCGGCCCTCTACAATTTCATGGGACGAATCTACGGGCCACTTCGTGGTTGAAGCCCCTGCTCTCGAATTCTATCGCGCAGGCAACCTTGAAATGACCATAGAAATTTCACCTCCTGTATCTTCATATTTCAACGAGGGCATTACTAATCACACCATACTGATGCGCGTGCAAGTTACTTTCCAGTTTGATCCATCCTCATTCGTAATAATCGATGGTAACAGGCTAATCGAAGGGCGTACGATAGTCACTGCACAAGATACTGGAGCCCCAGTAGAGGGTGTTGCGATAACGGCATTGTTGATGAACAGCAACAGTACTTTATTTTCCGTTACAAAATCAACAGACTCCAACGGGATTTCTGATTATTCTTTCACAACAGAAGATCCGGTTCCGGCATTCTCAGAAAAGGATATCTGGGGGGATTTAAGCATCGAGTTCACAACAGACTCCGAGATCATAGACCCTCAGGACAGGATTTGGCTAACAGTTGCTCACGGTGGACTCAATGTCACCTACTTCGTTGAGGATGCCCCTTTGTTTACAGAACAAACCATTGCTATCGTAGTCACATCTGCGCTGCTGCTTTTGGGGGGGATTGTCTTGGTCAGGAGAAGAAGATCGAAGAGACTCAAAGAATTCTCTAACATTTTTGGATATGCAGCAGAACTTCTCGCAGCTGGCGATGAGATCAGGGAAGCCATTTTCAATTGTTATCAGAGCTTAGTCTCTGTTCTTCAGAAAAGAGGATTCCTTAGGAGAGATTTCGAAACAGTAAGAGAATTCGAAGCTGCCGTTCGCAGAGCGCTCCCCATACGCGAGGAAGCCTTAGTCTCCTTAGACCGCGTATTCGAAGAAGCAAGATACTCTTCCCATGAACTTGGTGATTCTGAACGTAGTCGTGCCAAGGCGGCTTTGGCTGATGTGCTTAGGGCAATAGACGAATTAAGAGATGTCCCAGGAAGAAGCGTCGAGCCCACCGAGGAAGAAATTTGAATGATCATTCAAATGAAAGACCTAGTTTTCCACCGCTCAGAATTGCAGCCGTCAACGCAGATGCACTGGGATGCCGCATCAAAGCAAGATGATCTCCTTCCCCCTTGAGGAGAATCTCTACTCCAGTTGCCAAATTCCTTTGAAGCAGTTCAATGTCATCCATTCCTTCTAAATCGAGTGAAAATCCCTTTCCATCCACTAATCGAGCGCCATCATTCTCCTGAGGCAAAGAATCAATCGAAAGGGGAATTGAATTTTCGTGGTACCATCTGGCCTCATGGAGCGCAGATTGTGCCATGAAAGAAATGTGGCATTCTTCTGCGGTAACTTCCAAACCTTTCTGTTTTACACTGTTTTCCAGGTCTATTCCGTGAGCCACATTGACGTCGATCGCTAGCCACTCCATGAGGCCAGCAAAGAAGGGGGCAACATGAACCTAGTGTTACGGATATCTGGAGAAAAATCTCTTTGATAACCGCCCAGCCATGTCAGAATCAGCACATGGGATGGTAACTATGCCGTCAGGAAGGAGCCTAGAATACGACCTGCCGCTGAATCTTTTCTCCAGCAAAACAAGAATAGCGCGATCTTCTTCCTTTCTTATCGGCCGTCCTATCGCCTGAAGCACTGAATTTACTGCCGGCTGTCCTGCAGCGTATCTCCATCCTTTCTCACGTCCGAATCTTTGTGACATGTACTCCAGTGTGGCGCTCTGCCGTGATGACGGGGGCGGCAAAGGCAAACCAACACAAATTGCTGCAGAAAGTACGCCTCCCGAATAGTCCACGCCCTCTGAAAAACGTCCACCCATAACTCCGAAAAGTACGTTTCTTCTATTCCCCTCCTCAAGACTTTTCAGAACCCTGGAGACATCGGCTTTCCCCATGTCAGGATCTTCTTCCTTTATTTTGAATGATTTATTTACCCAACTCCGGTCTTCCAATATGTCTTCCAATATTCCATAGCTGATAGTAAATACTGCAACATTACCAGGCGTTGAATCAAGCACTGCTCCGATGTGGTCGCGAATCTTCTTCGTGTTTATTTCTCCACGTTCCGCGTATCGGGTGGTTACATCAGAGGCGATAATCACAGGCCGCCTGTCGGGAGGAAAGGGAGATGAGTATGCCATCTGAATAGAGGAATCACGATCTATTCCCAGTGTGTCAACATACATGGATGTGGGATGTAATGTGCCGGACATTAAAATCGAACCAGCACAATCGGATATTAACTCAGATGAGATTACTGAAGGGTCTAACAAACAGCTTGTAACCCGTCCTTGATCCGCTAGAAGATCGAAAACCAAGGCCATGGCTTCTGAAGATTCAAATCTACGCAAGATATCAAGAAATGAGAAAAGTCTGCTACAGGATGTCTCTGGATCCTCGTCATTGTCACTTTCCTCGACACGCACCTCAGCAAGAATCTTCATCAATCCAGACATCCCCTTTTCCCATCCATCACCCTCCAATGAGGATGAAAGCGAGGAGCGGAAAACCTGTAGGAGTTCTGATGAACTGACTATCATGTCTTTTTCTTCATTTTCTTCCAATCTTTTAACCCCAGCCGACATCCAACGCTCCATCTCGCCCCCAAGCCTCCTCATCGCCGCGATGGAGGATCCTACCCTCATGAGATCATTATCCGATGCACCATCGCGCTCTAACGTCTCCTCGTGCTCCTCCATTTCGAACCTCGCAGCATTCACCATTTTCTTTGTAAGTCTGAGTTCCAACCCCATCCTAATTCTGTCTGGTAGATTATGTGCCTCGTCCACGATAAGTATAGTCGAATCCAAATCTACAGACATTGATGAAAGTGAAGAACGACTAACAGACTCTACAAAGACGTGATTGTAGTCCATCACTATGATTTCAGCATCCCTAGCAGCTTCAATTGAGCAGTGATAAGGGCATGAGCCTTCTGCACGCCCCCTTTTTATGGTCTCTTCAACATGCCTTGGACGATCTCTAATCCATTGTCTGAGTCTTGCTCTCCTAGAGCTCAAGGCTTGAGGACTCCCATCGTCCTCGCAATAACATTGCCTCTGAATATCCAATTTTCCACACATGGATTCCCGACCGATTAAATCCACGACCGAGACTTTGGGTACTTCAGGCGGAAGTCGTTCATTTAGAGCGAGGAGAGTATCTACTACAATTCTGTGTTGACTTTGCCTACCTGTGAGAAATAGAATTTTTGAAATATTCTCAGAACATCTGGCGGCATAGACTGAAGCAGCAATAACAGCGGCCGTTTTTCCCAGCCCTGTCGGTGCCTCTGCGATTATTGTCCGCCCCTCAAGGAGTGTCTTTGCGGATGCCTCCATGAATTCCCCTTGTTGATTGCGAGCCTCATCATGGGCGAAATATTGCATCCAAGGAGCAGGAGAAGTCCGCTTCACGTTTTGTTGTGCTTATTCGGCCGACCAAGAAGATTGGCCTTGGGCCAGGATCGTGGATCAACAGTATTTACCCATATCAACGGAGCGCCATGGCCCGGAATCGGACTTTGCGGGTTCGGAATGTTCCTGAGAACGCCGAACAATGTTGTCCATGCAATTTGTGGGTGTGGAGGGGCGATTTACGCGCCCCCCCACGACATCCGAGTGCATCCCATCCCCACTCATTGTCTCCACCTCATGGTGTTAGTGAATCATCGTCCTGCTGACTTGCAACGTCTTCAAGACGTGCTTCAATTGCCTTGTCGAGATTGTTAGACGCTGTAATCTCCTTTTCCATATACAATCTGGCCCCTGATTGAAGGACACTTGCAAAATCCTGCCCTCTAAGCGCACAGAATCGATGTAGTGTTCTGGACAAATCTGCACCTATTTTCAACTCAAAGGTTTTTGAAGAAATATCCGTTGTTGAAAGGAATCTACGGACTGCCTCCCTAACAACATCTGACCTGTTTCTGAGACCATCTGTTCCAACTCGCTGATCAAGACTCATAATTTGCTCTTCAGAGAGCCTGATTGAGATGAGAGCGGTCGGGGCAGGCATGTTATTCGTATGTGGACAGAAGCACAGTCGGTATATCAATGTATCACAAATGTAATACAATTGTAAAACAATATGAGAGCCTTCTAATGGCTGGATTGAAGTGTCAGTCTTTACACGCCCTCATGTGAAGGTAATCAACGATGCCATACATGGCGATTTTTCCATAGACGGTGTGAGGGAAGAACTTCTTGCCACTCCAGAAGTAAACAAACTAAGTCACATCAAGCAACTCGGACTTGCTCATCTTGTGTTTCCAGGAGCACATCATACACGTTTCGAGCATTCTCTAGGCGTTTCTCATGTAGGTGGAATGATGTCCGAATCAATAGGCTTAGATCAGCATGAGAAAGAGGTCGTCCAAGTTGCAGGCATGCTACATGACGTTGGTCATGGGCCTTATTCGCACACGCTAGAGCACATCCTTCACAGCAGGGGTGGGAAAGACCACATGAGCATCACAGAAGGAATAATCACTGGATCATACGACGTCGTCATGGATTCAGAAAGACCCTCAGTGACCCCAAGATCATCGATACCAGAAATACTTGAGCGTCATGATATGGACCCAAAAGAAGTTTCCAGCCTAATAAGGGGGCCCGACGCATCAGGGACGGAAAGAAGCCTATTTGATTGGAATGAAGGTAGTTCCGAATTTGTTTCCGAGGACGTCACCCTTGCTAACATGGTTCATGGGCCCGTGGATTGTGATCAAATCGATTATCTCCTCAGGGATGCCCATTTCACAGGGGTACGGCATGGATCTATTGACCATAGACGCTTGATCAGGTCTTTGGGGAGAAGTGGTGGAAATATCGCAGTCGATGAGGGTGGATTGGCTGCCTTGGAGGGGATGCTGATGGCTCGTGGACTGATGTACAGCGCCGTGTATTTCCACAGGGTAACTAGAATTACTGAAGTCATGCTCTCAAGAGCAGTCGAGCGCAGCGAAGACTCACTCCCCGGAGCAGAAGAGATGCAGAGGAAAGTTGACTCTGAGATATGGGCAGATCTCGATGCAGCGGGAGGATATGCAAGAGATATCCTGACTAGACTCAAATATCGCAGGCTGTTCAAAGTAGCATCGACCTACAGAAGAGATGATTTGAGCAGGGAACAGATTGACAGTCTGGTAAAGATAGCTACAGACACTGATCATCGTCGGTCTGTAGAAGATGATATTGCCACAAGAGCAGGATTGGATCCCGGGTATGTCGCAATTGATGTGCCGAGCGTGAAACTACTCCTATCTGAGCCGAGAATGAGCCAGGTGGATATACGTGTTCTTGGGGATGATGGCCGGACGAGGTGGCTGAAAGACCATACCCCCATAGCCGATGCTCTGAAACGTCGACAGGTGAGTCAAGCAGCAGCCTATGTTATGACCATTCCTGGACATGAATCCAGAGTTTCCGAATTAGTAGATTTACACTTGATGACGTGAACTTTCAGGTACTATTCTAGAGCACTATTCAAAAGGCATGTTTGGTTCCGCGACAGCGTAGGTCCCAAGATCAGGAACCTTTGAACGACAGGTGTTTTTGAGATGCATTCGAAAATGAAGGAAGTTTATGATGGCGTAATCGAGAGAGATCCGGACCAACCTGAATTCCATCAGGCTGTGGAGGAGGTGCTCGACAGCCTTGGTCCAGTAATCGAGGCGCATCCAGATTATCTTCCAGTGGTCAAGTCAATTGTTGAGCCCGAGAGAATTATCCAATTCAGAGTACCATGGTACGACGATAAAGGAAATTTGCATGTGAATAGGGGTTTCCGAATACAGATGAATGGCGCAATAGGGCCATACAAGGGTGGACTTAGATTCCACCCAAGTGTGAATCAATCCATACTGAAGTTTCTCGCATTTGAGCAGGTTTTCAAGAACAGTTTGACAGGTTTACCAATGGGTGGTGGAAAAGGTGGTTCAGACTTCAACCCTAAAGGAAGATCAGATAGCGAAGTAAGGAGATTTTGTCAGTCATTCATGATGGAGCTCTGGAGACACATTGGTGCAAATCTCGATGTTCCGGCTGGAGACATAGGTGTCGGTGGGAGAGAGATCGGGTTTCTCTTCGGTATGTATCGAAAATTGGCCAATGAATTTACTGGAGTGCTTACTGGGAAGGGCATGTCATATGGCGGCTCCTTAATCCGGCCAGAAGCCACGGGGTATGGCACGGTGTACTTTGCAAGAGAAATGCTTGCAACACGAGGCAAATCTTTCGAAGGTGCGAAGGTCGCAATATCAGGTTCGGGCAACGTCGCCCAATTTGCAGTTGAAAAGGTTCTTCACTTAGGAGGAAAGCCAGTCACACTTTCTGACAGCTCAGGATTTATACACGACTCAGATGGTATAGACAAAGAAAAACTTGCATGGGTCATGGACCTCAAGAACGTTAGAAGAGGACGGATCAAAGAATATGCAGAACATTTCGGTTGCGAATACACCGAATCTCAGCCCGAGCCAAATCTTAACGGCCTCTGGGGGACCGATGTTGATATTGCCCTGCCGTGCGCTACTCAGAATGAGATTAATGGCGACGAAGCCAAGATGCTTGTCAACAATGGCTGTATCGCAGTAGCTGAAGGCGCCAACATGCCTTGCACGCCTGAGGCTGTTGAGTGCTTCCTTAAGAATGGAGTATTATTCGCACCCGGAAAGGCATCCAATGCAGGAGGAGTAGCCACATCCGGCCTAGAGATGAGTCAGAATAGCCTGAGGTTAAACTGGACGAGGGAAGAAGTAGATAGAAGGCTGGAGGAAATAATGGCCAATATTCACCGAAACGCTGCAGAAACTGCGGAAAAATACGGCATGGAAGGTAATTATGTCGCCGGGGCAAACATCGCAGGCTTCCTCAAAGTTGCAGAGGCAATGGAAGCCCAAGGCCTCATCTGATCGAAAATCCAGAACTGACCGTGCAGACCCGATAAAATACCGGCAATGTTCATTCGCCTCCCACAGAGGCGACCGGTCATGTCAGAGATGGTGTATCGGGGAAAAGTAAAGCAGGTTTGGTCGACAGATGACTCAGATTTAATCGAGTTTCGATACACGAATCAGATTTCAGTATTTGACCAGATTATACCCAGTCTAATTCCAAGAAAAGGAGAGTCCCTCAACAGAACTTCATGTCATTGGTTCGACTTGGTTAACAAAAATGGAATTTGCGACACCCATGTCGTTGAGATGAGTGCTCCCGATAAGCTACTGGCAAGGAGATTCGACGTAATCCGAGAGCCAGGTGCAATCGACAAGAGCATGGAGAATGTCTTCGTCCCTCTGGAAGTAATCTGCCGCCACTACCTAGCGGGCACCGCATGGAGGAGATTCAAGAGGGGGGATCTAACGGCAAAACAATTGGGATTTGAAAACCCCTCCCAAGTACACGAGGGAGTGAAGCTCCCTGAACCCTTTCTCGAGGTTTCCACAAAGTTCGAGGCATTTGATCGAAATTTAGAGAGGGAAGAGGCATTGGAGATATCCAACTTGCGCGAAGAGGAATTGGACGACATTCTTGGAATTGTCCTCGAGATAGATAACCTCATCCAAGAAGAGGTTGGCAAGAGAGGTCTAATCCATGTCGACGGAAAAAAAGAATTTGCGTTGGGCCCCGGACGAGTTCCAGTTCTTGTTGATTCATTCGGAACTCTGGATGAAGACAGGTGGTGGGATTCTGAAGCTCTTGCGGAAGGTAGAATCGTTCAACTTTCGAAGGAAGCAGTACGGCAACACTACATCTCAACCGGTCATCATTCAGAATTGAAGATGGCACGTGACTCAGGGTCCGATGAACCACCCATTCCTCCGTTGCCGCAGTCGGTAATTGACGAAACTGCGTTTTTGTACGCGTCAATGTATGAGCGCCTGACAGGAGAGTCATTTTAGGAATGACGCCTCATTAGGAGGCCGAGACCTCGTTTCTCTGCCCCGCTGAGGATAATTGACAAGTGCCTAAATCCATCTTGAACACCTCCATCGAACGGCTCGTTAGCTTTTACGGACCACAATCCTCGCGTTATCTCCCTTCGAAGTTCTTTCACTTCATTAGGAGTCAACCACCCCAGCAACTCCAAGCCCTTTCCGTCTCCATCGAAACCCTCCTCGCCAAGAAAATCAGGATTCAAGCCTAATGTGAGCTTCGCAAGTAGCTCATGAAGTACATTGTTTTTGCATGTGCTATACTCAATTAGATATGCAATTGCATTGCCATCCTCAGTGGGCCATCTGCCCAACTTTTCTTTGGAGCCCTTACCGCTGTCCATCGACTCAGAAGCAGAGCCTAGATCTGCATCCCAATTAACACACGAAAGGAACAATAGTGTGGCCTTGTCCAAACCAGAAGGAACTCCCTCAACCAGGCTTTCAATTTCAGGTACTTTCGTGACTATTCCTTTGAGCTCCGTGTGATCGCCTGCCATGGATGCTAATATTGAGTCGATGACTGTTTCCGGGTCGATAAGTAGAGGATCGAAAGTGTGGAATCCTGATACGGGTATGTACTTGGCCATTGAAAATCCCTCATCGCCCTAACCGTTTGAGTCGCCTTTCAAACTCATCGAGGTCAGCATCTGGATCGATCATATCAGATGCTTCATTCGCTTCTTGTTCTCTCTCCTCTTTCGATTCAGGAATAACATCCTGTACAGCCACTTTAGCGATTCTTGATGGCGGAGGTGATTCCACCCCCTTCGTAGGTTTCTTTCGCGCGGCCCTCTCTTCCAGTATCCTCTTTGCCATCTCTTCCAGATTCTTTTGTTGGGCCCTAGATCGTCTGTTTGCGATGACTACGCCACCTAAAACTATGATGATAATGGCTGTTATGGCGCCTGTCCTGAAATCTTCTGACCGAGTGCTTGACCCTGCTGCGCCAGCGAGGATGACTCTCGACAAATCATCTGAAGAATCTGAGTCTCCGTCCCAAGGAAATGAACATGAGAGCCTCACGCTAACCTCGATCCCATCATCTAATGATCCCGGCCTTTCGATGAGCGGCTCGGGCGCATAGGTGCCCGCAATATCGACAATGTGAACCCTGTCCTCCACACCGGGTGCTTGTAGGATGACCCTGCAGTCTAGGCCGTCATAGGATTGAAGACCCTCTCTAGAGATCAATACACGAATCCTCTGTGTGTCACTATCCGGGTCATAAGAGGGGGGATCGAGCTCCAATCCGATAATTGCAAGATTCCAGTATTCAGAGTATCTAACGGAGACATCAGTATGGGTTACCACCAGTAATCTTCCATATTCGTCATATATTCGTATTGAGACTGCCTTTACGCCTGGTTCGGGACTCCATGAGTCGTGACTTAGATTCAGATATCCAGACTCACCAGCTTCCAAATAAACGCTCAACTCATCCACAATTCTGCCCTCGTCATCAATCAGCATCCCCTGAAGTGACAGATCATCGTCGCCAGTACTGATTATGCATCCAGAATCAAGCGAACCGTAGAAGCCACTCAAGCTACATGTTATCGAACGCGTGGTGATTTGAACTAAATTCACTCTGTATGGAATTGCATCGGAACCATCAACCAGCACACTTCCCATTCCGCTGACACTATCTGAGAGCACCCAGAAACCCATGGGGTCCCACTGTAACTCCCTCCCACTATCTACGTCCACTACGTTTGACGTAGGCCCAGTTCCATGTATCTCAAGCAATGCGGAGCCACCCATCGTCAGGCTGAACACAGGAGTTCTGGACCACGAAGAATTGGATGAAACAACTTCCAACATCATCTCGTTTTGTGCATTGTCCTCGTTATTCGTTCCTAATCTCACAACAAAGGGTGCCCCATCCCATGTCGAGGGCGGAGTCAATGATATTGGCAAACCGCGTTGTTCACCGGCAGCAACAGTAACTGACAATGGCCCTTCAACCGCCCAATCTTCCGGGAGACCAATCACGGTCAGATTTATTGACGAGGCAGCATTTCCCGTATTTTCAATCCAAGCAAGAGGGAAACCGCCATCATCGGGCACTACATGCCAAGTATCCACACTTTGAACCGAATAGGACCTGCTAGCCTCGACTCTCGCAGGAATCGAGATTTCGGTAAGTCCAGACCCGTCGGCGTCTCTTATCCTCAGTATGAGATCAACTGTTAGGCTATGCACCGCATCCAGTGGAGGGGTGACATTGAGCATCACTCTACGCGATTCTCCGGGGGACATCTCCTGAGAAATATCTGGAGATGTGACTGACCACCCCTTTTGACCGATAATTTGCGTGGTCAGATACGGGGCGGAAGGAGCATTTCCGAGCTGAATAAGATCGATTGCTAGTTCGGAGCCACCAACTGGTATCTCAAGATCGGCCTCGCCGAAAGAAGCCCCCCACGCTGACCTCCTTGTGATTTCGTATTCAACCGATGTCGTACCCATAGTGTCGCCATTCTGCGCTGCGATTTCCAAATCAACTACCACGATTGTACCATTGGTAGACGAATCTGGTATGAATAAAGTAGCATTAATCGAAGCTATACTACCTATGCCGATTTGAGATATCGAGTTGTGTACCTGTATCCAGTTTTCCATCTCGGAACCACCTATAGAAACAGTGGGAATCAGAGTGAGGCTATCTGCATAATTTCCACTGTTCCTTACTGACAAAACAAGATTTACCACATCCCCGGGATCAGCAAGTAAACGGTGATTTGCAGATTCCCTGCCGTTAGATGTGAGTGAGATCAAATCCCATGACCTATCTTGGAGTGCGGATACATGGTAGGTCACAAAATCTTCAGCCACGGGGTCTAGGCTTGACTGCATTGAAATTCTTACATCTATGGGCCTTTCAGCCTCTGTCCCCTCATCTATGGTTATGGAAATCGGAACTGCTTGAAGCTCACCTGGCCCGAGAGTAACCTCTGTCAATGCCAAACTTACCTGAGTGCCCTCCGCCACGCTGCCGTCTTCATAGGATGCCTCCCACAAAAGTGAATATTGGTCATTCCCATTTCCTGAATTACGCATTCTGAGCATCGAGTTGTAGGGGACGCCCACTTCGATAGACCTGTCTTCACCGTCTTGCGGGTTTGCCATCTCCAATGAGGCCATGTGCTCTTGCAGAATTTCGAGTGTGAAAGATACGTGCGCGCCTGATACCCCATAGGCCTCTCCTTCGTATCTGTGGAATCCAGGTTGTATGTTTTGCAGGGATACTATTTGGCGAACCTCTAGAACGCCCTCAAGCATCACCCCAGGGGGCCCGCTAATTTCCATCCTATCTCCATCTATTGTCAGATCTCCGTTACCTGCAGAGGTCCATTCCCACCCAGGTGCCGACATTCCGATATCGGAAAGTGACCAGTTTGCGCTAGTAACCCCGTCCGCAAATTTGGCCCTTACAGTGTAATTCGTCCCACCTGGAACCATTCTCTGATGGGGCGGTTCGACCACGATCATAGCAGAGGTGAATGTCAGGTCTATGCTGTCACAAGTCTGCTCAGCTCCTTGGCCAACACATAATTGTAAGTTGGTGGACACATTCTCCCCCTGGGCTGCATTGGCTGGCACATCTAATACCGCATGTATCTCAGTCTTCGAGTATGGTTCAAGATTCAGAACAATCAATTCATCCTCTGTTATAGGATCCAGTAGTCTGAGGTCATCACCCCATTCCGTGGACGCCCAAGAGAGTAGTACTTGATTTTCAACTGCATTACCGAGATTTTCAACCATTATCCAAGCAACAGCGCTATCGCCAGAGAAACCGAAACCTTGCGATGCGGGCAGCCCCTCGGGCCCAAGCACCGACAGGCCTCGTGTACGATTCGCTTCGACAGGGAGAATGGCAGAAATTGCAATTTGTTTATCTGATTCAAGAGCCAATGATAATGTTAGGTGCCCCTCTTCATCTCCAGTTGCTGATTCTGGTGCTGATATGCTGATGATTGGACTCCAGTATGTTCCCGATTCTATCAAAATATCTTCCAGACCTCCTGGCGTGTGGTCGGACCATGACCAGCCTTCAGGAAGCCCATCATCGTCTACTGTCAGTGTCCAAATGCCCTCCTCACGACCCGTTGAAATGACAGTTGGAGATACTTCTGACGAGCCACCCGGGTCAACCCTTGTTGGGGTCGAGGGGATAAGTATGGAAGCATTAAACGCCGGAACTATTGAAAGGGTAGTCTCGAATATGTCGTTGTCTGTTCGACTTTGAGAGAGATTACCGTCCGGGTCAAGAACCAATCTGAAAGCATGATTACCAAGCCCCCCTGACCATGTGGCCTGAAATGATGCATCAGAGCCATCTCCCGTCGGAGCAGCAGGTTCCATAGATTCCGCACGATTCCTAGCAATCTCTATTCCATTTGCATAGAGCACCGCATCTACGCTTTCATCAGATGGGATATTACCGGAGTTTTCGTAGAATGCGGTGATGGATATATCCTCCCCGGGATTAGGTTCTGACGGGTCAAATATGATGCTCCTTCCATCATTAAGCGGGCGGATATCGATATTTCCCTCAGATATCGAAACGGTCCCCAGTACCGCATCGTATGTCGCATCTCCGTTCATGTCCGCAAAAACTACTTCTGACCATGTTCTATGAGGAACCTCAATCGGTTCAGACCAGTTAGAATCCGCACCATTTGGTGAACCACTGGCGCCGTCAAATGCGTGAAGCCCCCTCCCGAAAGCGACAATGAGCTCAGGAGGGCCGTTGTTGTTAATGTCCATTATTGCAGGCGGAGCGACAGCAATTTCGTCATTGAGTACCCCCTCAGAATTGACCAAATCGAGATTTCGAGACCACTCCAATGCGGGAATCGTTTGATTGACATCATGACACCCCGCAAACCCTGATCGCTCCTGTGTAAAGCTTTCACTGGTCATGGTCCAAGTTACCCAGCAGAGATAGTCGAATATCCCGTCTTGATCCGTGTCCACGGGAAGGGGCGGAGCATCTGCATACCCGTCAATTGCATTAAATGACCATAGTTCAGTCTGGCCATCGGTCACCTCAAGGGCACGGAATTCGGCTCCATCTGCGTTTCCGGTCCCGCCAAGATCTGTTGGTATGGTTACTATGACCTCCAGCGCTGGGTCCGAATCCAAATTCGCCAGGACTGGACCAGGGAGTCTAAGGTGGGGAACATTTGTGTCACCGTCAGTATTGCCCATGGTGCGTGGCGACCAGGCTTCATTGCCATTGGAACCGTCTAGTTTCCAGAGCCATATCGCCCCCGTGGAAGAATCCGTGGTTGTGATCAGGACATGCCCTGTGCTTGAATCAGTTTGAACGTAAGCCGGGTCTGATGGATGTGTGCCCTGATCGAGAACAGCGGCCCACAGTGGGTCTGATGGAGCGGACATTTCAAGATCCAGCGCAATAACCTCAATTCTTTCTTCTACGTCATTCCACACAGCAATAATCGCTTCATGCGTTTCATCTGTATCGACGTCAGCCAGAAGGACTTGGGTAGTTGGACGGTGACCGGAGATCGAGACAGAGGGCGATGGGCTCGGGCGACTTATCGCTAGGCTTGAGTCAGTCCACGTCCAAAGTAACTCGTCTGCATGCGCGCCACCAGGGGACCAACCGGTAATTCCACACTCAAGGATTGGGCTGTACGCTTTGACAATCATCGAACCTGACATATCATATGCCAACAAGACCTCAAGCAAACCGTCCTGATTAATGTCCGTCAGAACGGGGCTACTCTTGACCAGTTCCGTTTCACCGAGGTCGACCGTCCATGCAATTTCCGCATCCTCTCCCTCGACGATTCGTAAGTGGGAGTGGTCATTCGAGTCTTGTTGAACAATGAATGCAAATAGAGAGTCACCGGCACAGCGATCTTCCGCACCAGCTTCCACGTTTATCTGATTTTCAAGATTGGCGATTGGGGTACTCAGAGCATCATTTCCTAGGGAGTAGGAGCCATATGCCCAGTCTATCACTGGGTCTGTGATTGAGTCAAGTTTCTGTGCAGCTCCCGGGTCACCGCCCACCGAGCCACCATCGGGGCCATGACTTGCAGTGATCGGTAAACGATTTGGATTCTGTCCAAATTGTTCCCAAACAGGAAATTCTGGATAGTCGTACCATGGGGGACTTTCATGATGCGGGCCGATTACTTCTTGTTCTAGTTGGGGTGAAGTCTCGACTCCCGTTTCAGTCAATGGGAGCATCAATGACGCCTGGAGAAGTAAGACAACAAGTAGAGCCTTGACACTAGGTCCAAAATCACCGCCCCTAATATCCACGCCCCCAACCGATTCGCAGCCATCTTGAACGTTCGCCTGAGTCGATCGGCCTAGGTTGCGATTGGTGATCATCAACACAACTAACGGAGACCCCACAATATCCATCGCGCTTATAGCCCCTGCCGGTTCCGGCCGGACATCGGGATCTCCTCCAGAGGCTGTGCCTGTGAAGGACGGGAACCTTCCGGCGGCCTAGGCCGAGGAGCGTCCCGACAAGCGGACGTGGAACCATGTACACCCTAATCACCAAGGAAGATACCATACGTATCCCTGCAGAGTATATCCGTCGAGGACGGAAGCTAGAGGAACACATAGATGAACTCGCTCACCAAGCATTCGAAGGACAATTCGATGAAGATGAAAACTATGTATTGTTAACTTTTGACCACGAGACCCTCGGGCGCGGCAAGATCATCCATGGAGACGGTGCAATCTATCAAAGGGTGAGGTTCAGGGCTCTTCTATTCACGATGGAGACAAACGAGATAGTAGACGGAGCAGTCTCTGAGATATCTGAATACGGGGCATTCGTCAGGATAGGGCCCATAGAGGCACTTCTCCACAAATCGCAAATTCTGGACGAGCCGATTAATGTAAATCCGGCCGAAAGAAGAATAGAGGGGGCTAAATCTGGCAAACTCATAGAAGTCGGAACTAATGTGAGATCCAGAATAGTGTCGAAGGCCATCAATCAGAACGATCCCCGATCGAGCAAAATAGGGCTCAACTGCAAGATGGCTGGACTGGGTGCACATCAATGGATCGAGGGGGATGAGTGAGCATGCCAAAACAACCATTCGCCTGCGGTGAGTGCAATCGCATTCTACCAGATCCTGAGAAGAAGAATGATCCAGTCCAGTGCATGTCATGTCCCAACGCTCCGGTTACCACCGATTGGCAAGGATATGTCATCATACTAGACCCATCTCGATCTGAAGTCGCCCGACGACTCAACGTTACTAGTTCAGGAGCCTACGCCCTGAAAGTCAATATTCGCTGAGGTAATTGTATGGAAATCATTGACAGAAAAGACAATCCTCTGCTTAATCGGGTAGAGATGAGATTTGTATGGAATCATGAAGGGAAAGCCACTCCGACCAGAAAAGAGATGGTAGAAGCTGCTGCAAAATCTGAGCCAAATGCGAAAAGAGAACTCACATACATCAAGGATGTCAGAACTGTATTTGGAAAAGGCCGTACAGAGGGCATTGCTCTAATCTACTCGAGTGCCGAGTCTGCTTCGATGGAGCCTGACTACGTCAGTGCGAGGCACAAAGATCTGTTCGTAGAATCGCCATCTGATTCCGGGGAATCAACGGAGTAGATATTATGTCAGACGGAAAACCAAATCCAAACTCGAGGCATAGTAAGTACTCTATCGAGGGAGATAAATTAGTCAGGAAAGCGCCCTTTTGTCCACAACCCTCGTGCGGCGAGGGAATATTTCTTGCACGTCACGCTAACAGGTGGTCATGCGGAAAGTGTGGCTATACCACCTCAGATTCAGAGGAGTAGCCATTCCACTTTTCGATAAAGCCGTCGTTGCAAATGCATCTATCGGTTCCTAACATGCCAATGCCTATTTCAGGCCTCATTCGGATGACTACACGACCATTCTTGAATGAGCCATCGTGACGCCAGCCAGTCCATTTCCAACCTTCATTATCAGCGTAGGCGCCAAGCACGGGGCCGGGAATTTTTCTTACGTATTCGATAATCTCTAGATCGTTATCCATAAGGACGAATTCTTTCCCACGTGTCATTATCATTGTACCCAGTCCAATCGAGTACTCAGCTCGATTAACCGGATTCCGGAGATCAAGGAAACCCCTGCCTAACTCAACGCCATCTTGAACGGACAACAAAACCCATTCTCCACCTTCTGATATGATCAATATTCCTGAATCAGTAACCAATATGGATGCTATACGATCCCGAATTTCGGGCCCTGAGGATAGTGTCCATATCGGATATTGAACTCTCCAAGTCTCATTCACACTCGCCACTTTTTCGTGAATTTCGATATCCATTGAGTATATTCCCAAGCCACTCAAAGCGAATATGAACCTACTTCCTGACCCGCCAACTGACTCAACCGTCCCTTCGAGCTTCCTCCACCAGGTGGCACCTTCAGGTTCCTCGTTTGCATCACTTTCGAGACCAATTTCACCAATCCTTCCAAAATGAATCAGGGTTTCTGTTGAGATTAACCCCATGTATGAGGAAATACTCTCTCCGCCGTACAAATTCCATGCCGCAACAAGGTGACCATCAAGGAGAACAGATGACGATATTGGATTCGACATTGGCCGGAGAACATCTGTGACCTGCCCGTTTTTGTTCAACCCAATCAGCCCGCCCTCAGTTCCAACCACGATTGCAGCATCATGGTGGTTGTGAACTCGCAGGGGCGTGACTGGCAGCATGGTCACTCGTCGAGGCGGTGACAGTTCAACCTGCGCTCAATAACTAATACCCGAAATAGTGTGGCTGTAGTAATGACGACACTAATTTTGGCGTCTAAGGCAGATTCTGCTTCTTTGACACTCCGTCTGGCTCTGATTGCAGCGCATAAATGGGAATCGACATCCTCCCCACTGGGGGAATTACTGGTTAATACTGAAATGGATGCTCACATGCTACTAGTAGATGGGTTACATGTCAAAAGCGATAATATCGGCAAAATGCACATGGATTCGGTTGACAAAAATATCGAGGATATCATAGTTCTCTCTAAGCACGTTTCAAGTTCGGAAGTCCCTGCAATGACAGTTCACCCGATAGGCGTTCTGACCGGCCAAGAAATCGGGGAAGGCGGAAGATCCGGAGGAGTGTATGGGACACTAGTCCCCCCTAACCCCCGAATGGCTCCGTTTCTCAGAGCAATTGTCAAAAGGGGACTTCTTGACCAAAGATTGTCTAATTTTGATTTGACTTTGGAGGCAACACATCACGGACCAGTGATGTCTCTTCCTACCATGTATGTTGAAATTGGATCATCTGTGAAGGAATGGACTGATCCGAAGTTAGCCGGCATATGGGCTGAAATAATCATCGAAAACCTCTCTGGTAAATCACCCGACCCGAATAAACGTTGGATGGTGTGCATTGGAGGGGGCCATTATGCACCTCGACACAGAGATATACTGACCAGATCAAACGAGCTTGTAGGGCACATACTTCCATCCTATGCGCTGCCCGATGTTGATGAAGAACCAGCGCTCAAAAATTTTGAGAAGGTTCTCAAAGCTGCGATTCTGTCTATGAGGGAGGCCCGGCCAAAGGCAGAAGTGATAGCTCACCTGGATCGAAAATCAATGAGCGCTAATCTTAGAAATTATGTCATCAACAAACTCGGCACTTTCGATGTAGACGTAGTACGTGGAAAACGACTCTTGACAATGGAGTAATCGTCAAGTGCCTAATCCAACGAGGCGGAGCATGAACTTGTTCGGCCGAGTCATCATGGCGTTCATGCCGATTACCCCCAAGGCGTTCATTCGATTCATCTCAAGACGTTATGTTGCTGGGTCGGAGCTTGAAGATGCCCTGCGAGTCATGCGTGACATGTCGTCTGAGAATACCTCGTTCACTGTTGACGTCCTCGGAGAGGATATTTCCACATTAGAGGGGACTAAGCCGTTCATCGAAGAATACAATCGACTTATAGAGGCAATAAGTCGTTCTGATTTAGATGCCCACATCTCCCTTAAACCGACAGCCTTCGGCTTAACGATAGATTATGATTATGCCTTGAAGACTCTATCCGGCATAGCTCGTAAGGCGCATGAATCCAACATATATGTACGACTGGATATGGAAGACAGCACTCACACCGAATCAACCCTAAAGATCATGGAGGACCTGTATTCTGAAGGACATCTCAACATAGGAGTAGTCCTTCAAGGCAGACTATTCAGAACCAAAGATGACCTAAAGCGCATTGCTGAGAAGATGGGACAACACGCCGATGTCAGAATCTGTAAAGGCATATATCTCGAATCCTCGGAGATTGCATACACCAGTTATTCGGACATAGTTTCTGCCACATCAGAGGCTGTTGAGACAGCATTGGACCTTGGAATGTATGTCGGCATAGCATCCCATGACCACCCGGTAATCAACGGAGCCTTACTAAATCTCCAATCAAGGGGAATATTGCCCGAAAAACCAGATCCGAGAAAACCAGCACCATTAGTCAAGCCGGGGAAAGGGGAGGGGTACGAATTTCAGTTCTTGCTCGGAGTTAGAGGTGATGTGAGAAGACGCCTGGCTTCCGATGGCCATCTAACTCGTGTTTACCTGCCTTATGGAAAGCAGTGGTATGAATACAGTATGAGAAGACTCAGGGAGAACCCGGGGATTGCTTGGCACGTGGCCAAATCCGTGATCATGCCATGGACAAACAGAAGATGAAATCAATCTGCATGCAAATATATTCTCCTAATATCAGCCGCTGCTCTGCGGCCTCTTAATGTGCGACCCTTACCAGTGTGTATAGCGCGAATCACCCACGTCGAACCCTCGACTTCAATTTGGGTCTCACATGAGAATATCGTATCTGGACTGCATTCTATCGTCGATGACCGGCTCACCTCCCCATCAGTCATGGTCAAGGGGATAATCACTCTGTCAACTCTGATGGCCCATCCTCTTCGAATGCTCCCTGCATTCATCTTCCTCTTACTCCGGGCATCCTGTCCCTCAAGACGAGTTATCGTCCACTCAAAACCATCGTGTTCGAAAGTATCGCCCACGCTTATCTCTTCATCATCATCTGAATCTATGCTTTGGAAAGAAGAAGATCTGCCATCTGAGAGCGTCATTCCAATTTTGACTAATTTGCTGGGACGTAATATTACCGTGTGGACGTGATTGCATTCAGAGCATTTGACTAGAAGATCGACGCCGTCTCCAACCTTCTTCTCTTTTAGTGTGATGTGATCGATTTCTAGAGAGCAAGATGGGCATAATAAATCGACATGCCCTTTTGTTACAGAAGTCATCATTTCGGACGCGTGAGCCCGCCACTCTTCAATACGTTGGAAGATAACCATGTTTGATATCTGTTGTCTACAGCCGATAATCGTGACTCTTGCCGGCGGCAACCTTCCAATGAGGGGTGAAGAAGAAATTCTCCATGCTCTGATTGAGGAGAACCAAGACTTCAGCACGGATGAGCCAGAGATTGCCGCTAATATNGGTCAACAGATGCTGCACATGGATTTACCCCTTCTTTCTAGGGACGCCCGGTCGAGAATTCGAGATATTGCTGCAAGGGTCACTCCCGAGAATGTGGTTCTTGTCGGTGGCGGCATAGGGCATCTCGCCGCGTGGCTTTTGGATGCATGGGCTACAGCAGATTCCAAGCGCCCATCCTCATTAAGAATAATAGAAGAGGGCGGAAAGTTCGGCGTGATACTGGACCGACTCATTCGCAGATATTCTGCTGAATCATGGACTTCTGTTCTGTCACGCCCATGGAATGAGGTGGTTGCTGAGACAACTGCATGGAATGCAGCATCTGCAACACCAGAAAACAGCGTCATTTCACCAATACCTCTGCCATCCCCTACTGGCATGGTNATAATCGATGTACCTGAAGTGCAGAGACCAGCCTGCCTCAAACTTGCTTTTGAAATAGTGAAAACAGACGGGATCATCATGGTCATTGAACCAGAAGTCCCGACAGGAGACGTAGGAGACTTCGATCCAGGGAATCCGCTTACTGAGGCTCAGAAACGTGTACAAGCTTTCAATTCCTGGATCTCTGCAATAAGAGAATCCCAGGTACGTGGATTCAAGTCTGCCTTTGTCGAACTTTCAGGTGCGACATTGGTTGTACTCATCGGCTCATGAAAACGCGAGGTAGTTTCGAACTCCCCGCTTAAANTATCATCACTTGATATCCCCCCAATTAGACCAAGCGTATTCACGATCCCGTAACCAAATCGATCATCATGCCCCGTAACTCCTTCTTTCTGAGTTGATGTCTCCGATATCCGATTCTTGATGTCCTCAATGGCATCCCTGTCTCCTGTGCGAGCAAGATCTGGCTCATTTTGCAGTACCAATGCAAGGATGCCTGATACCCATGCAGTTGCAGCGGAAGTACCGCTTGAGTAACCATACCAACTACCACTATTAGTGAGTAAAACAGGTACTTCAGAGGCAGGAGCTATCAGTTCTGGCTTCTTGTCAGGATCTTGTCTTGGAAGGATCGGATTTGGCCAGAGCCGACCGTTGTTATCCCCCTCTGAACTGCCTGACCACACGTCTCCATTCCGGTTGACTCCTCCAACACAGATCACATCTTCAACAGATCCCGGGGAAGCAACGTCCCCGTCATCATTCGTACCATCGTTGCCTGCTGCTGCGACCACGAAGATACCCTCATCGAGAGCATCTTCCACGGAGTTTTCTAGAACATCGAGAGTGAGTCCTGAGAGCCCGGGCCCCTGATCCCCTCCGAGGCTTAACGAGATTATGTCGGCACCCTGAGCAGAACACCAATCTACCGCTTCTGCAATACCCTCGTCTGTACCTGAACCAGACCCATCAATCCCCTTGGCAACGAGGTAGCTTGAACCCTTGGCAATGCNGCCCACTCCTCCCTTAGANGCAATAATCCCGGCCATAGCAGTCCCATGTCCTTGATCATCGTAGGGGTCTATTTTCCCGTTTACTGCATCATACCACCCATTTATGCTGACTCCATCCATGCCTGGGTGTGAGAGATCTATTCCCGAATCAACTATGCATATCGTGACTCCTGAACCATCGAGATCCTCACTCACTTTGTCAATGCCAGTCATCTCCTCATAGTCATCTTGCCATGCTAGGAGCGTTGAAGGCGGCCCTCCGAATATTGCATTATCTTCACTGAGGAGCCACATCGCTAGGATCGCTATGGAGAGCCCAGTAACGAGGGTTGATACAGCGGTAATGAGGTATGGTAGCGCCGAAGATTTAGGTAAGATACTGTCTAGGGTGCCCTCGTCATTTCTATCCAGAAAATCAGCTACTAAGTCGATTTCTTGATCCACAATTCACACTCCTCATGAGCAAATCCTGAAGGTTACCATAGTTCTCCTTCTGTGGAAAAATGATCTTCAACGTTTGACGTAGCGCCGCAAGAACCGCATGCTAGCGACCCGGTAAATCCGCTACCGCAATGTTCGCACTTTTCCCCCACGATTCCCCGGCCTTCACAATTTTCAGTNCTACAAGAAACAACGATCAAACCGTCGCCCTCTCTTGAAGCAGAACTTGTCACGCCGCAGTCTGGGCAGGTTCCGATTTCCACCTCTATCTTTTCCGATCCTATCCCTTCAGAGACCATTCTCGCAAGTTTGGATTGTATGCTTCCACCGGAACTCCCCATCATGAATTGAGGATACCAAGAAACGTGTATGAGTAATGCAAACGAAGCAAGTCCGGATATTATGTGAAGAATCACGAATCCTCCAGTATCGCCCACAATAGGCGGCGGACGGGCCACTGCATGAGATCCTGACCAGGCACTGACATTGAGAAATAACAGCCACAGAAATAGGGAAATATTCCAAAGCAAAAGGCTGTGATCTTCATGAGCACTGCGCATTCGCCGTGGATCCGGATGTATATGGGATACCTCCACATGAAAATCCCGCGTCTCCATTACTGATCTTCTCACAACGCCCAGACTGATGAATAGTATGATTCCGTTTCCTATCAGAACTCCTACCCATGCCCCTAGTTCTGAGCCCGCTGGGAAGTAAGGATCAGAAGCATGGCTTGCCATGTGCCCATATTCGACAGCGAGTATTCCGAATATGAGGTACACTAGATTCTCCCGCATTAGCGGAAATATAACCATCAGGAGTAGATATGCTGCTACGGATATGAATAGTGATAGGAATGAAAGGACCAACGCTCCCCCTGAGACATGCAGAAATCCACTCTCAGGGCCAAATAATCCTCCCCTGTTGTAGTCTCCCCCGCTCGACAACTCCCCACTCCCGAGATCCCACGATCCAAGAACAAGGGCTCCGAATGCGAGAACAAGCGGAGCTGCGTGAGTGTAGGTCAAGCTACTTTTTGCAGCTATCAAATTGAATTTCAGTTGTCTCAATACCTCGTCTATGGATGATAGCGCTCCAAACCTAGTTCCAAGTTTCGTAAATGCATCTATGTCGGACAAGCGCGTACCGGGTCCAGAAGCCAAATTATGTTCTACGGAATCAACGTCCACGTGAATGGGCTACGACACAACCATTTGGAAATTCTGTATGCTGGTGAGGGGTTAGATGCCGTTTTGGCGCCGAGACGGAGATTTGAACTCCGGAGGGAAAATCCCACATGATTTCCAGTCATGCGCAATACCAGGCTATGCGACCTCGGCTTATGGGGCAACCTGAACACCGATGGTGTTTGAGGGTGTTGATTGTTCAAATTGATTTACGCAGCGATTAAATCAAGACTCTTTGTCCCCGCACCGCCGCCACTGTGGCTTAGGGGTATAGCGTCGCCTTGGTAAGGCGAAGGTCGGGGGTTCAATTCCCCCCAGTGGCTCCAAGGGTAAACCACATTCCTTCGCACATTTGATAGTCTCGTTATGTATCAGAAGGACATGTCTCGTACGAATGCCCGCCGAGCAATCCTTCTGACCGCATTGATGCTGTTTGTGCCGATAGCCCAAGCCGACCTTTCAGAGTGGCGTGGTCCGGATGCCGTCAGGCCCTCTGATGGTGGGTCAGATTTCACTGCACTGCGCATCCCAACGAACGCGACTGTGTTGGACAGCTGGATGGAGATATCGAACGAGGAGGTCGCACAGTCTTCCGAGAACCTTCTCTCATGGTACCAAGACTCCCCTCACAATAACGGCGCCTTTCTCAGCGGAATAACGGTCAATTCAGATGGCCAGATGCTACTTGAAGATGATTTCACGGTATCTCAGATAGAAGACTTCGATGGGGGTAATTACACTATTGAAATGCCAAATGGATACTACCACTCCCCCGGGATTTTAGCGGTATATTCCATCCAATACATTTCATCTAGTCCCTCATGCAATAATCAAGATTCAGCAAAGCTGTCCCATGGCCATGACATCGATGGCGATGGAAATCTCGACTCCGATGAAATCGAATCATCAGATGAGTATTGCCCTTCCACAGGGCTGCCAGACAGCATCACTTCGCTGAACATCAGTAATCCCGGTTCTGGCTACGGCAATGGGAATTTGAGTGCAACAGGCGGCGGTGGCTCAGGATTTACTGGAACATATCTCTCTGGCAGAGGTATTGGTTCAGCGACACTGATCTCAGGAGGCAGTGGATATCAAAGTGGCACTGTATTCAATGTTGAATGTGGGCGAGATTGCCCTGGCACGGGTGCCAATTTGACTGTTACATCGGTTGATAGCTCCGGTGCTATAACTGGCATTTCCTTGACTTCACATGGCTTCAACTACACAACAGAACACACACTCTCATTGGCTAATACCGGTGCAACCGGAAGGCAGGTAGACATTGCTCTAACACTGAATTCGACAGGCCCAATAGTGATTGCCACGATAGAAACTCTTGGATCAGGGTACACATCGACCCCAACTATCGTTCCTAGCGGCACTGGAAGCGGTGCGGTGATTACACCCGGACTGGGTGGCTTCTTCAACTGGCTGATCGAAGATCGGCCTGATACAGCCGATTCAGCCACTTGCGGCGAAGGCGGACATATGATTGATATTGGGCAGGATCTGAACAACGATGGTGCCCTCAGCCCAACGGAAATACAGCAGACAACCCCTCTGTGTCACAACCCAGACATCGAATACTGGTCATCAGTATTGCCCGAAACTATGAATGGTACAGTGTACCTTGATGAGAGAACCCTTCCCCACGGGGTAGTCCCAGCCTCAGCAGTTGAGGGGAAAGTCATCGCAGGAACTATGCCTGGAAACCCCGTTCCAGCGGGTGTAGACACATCCCTCTACCTCCCTCCGTTGGATGTTCCGGTTAGCGATCTGCAAGTCGGCTACACTTTATCTTTCGATCATTGGTATCACGTTGACACCACATCTGCCGGAGATGGGGATGGTGCATGGCTCGAGTATAGAATGATGAATGGCACATGGGGACCATGGTCATACATCGAACCATCAGGGGGTTACCCCAGCACACTATCTTCAGACGGCCCTTCAGTCCCGGGTCAGCCAACCGGCAACCTCCCAGTATTTGCCTCTCCTACGCATAGCGGGTGGACGTCAGAGAACATAGATCTCACAACCTTATCGGGAATTGATGAAGCCGACAAGATACAATTCAGATTCCGACTCTGGACCCACCCGTCCTCCCAGAACTTGAGGCCCGGATGGTTCCTTGACAACATCTCCTACCAG
>PBBV01000009.1 GCA_002717835.1 Methanobacteriota archaeon | reverse complement strand
TATGGGGGAGCGAACCCCCTGCTGACTCCGCGGTTGGGGTTCACCCGGGCCCTAAGGCCCGGGTGTTCCCGGGTAGATGACTTGGGCGCTCGTTGTCCGCCTTCACCATTTTCCGATTCAGACGAAGTCCCCTTCATCTTCACCGCATCCGCATTTAGTTTTCAGGTATTATCCCTGATTTCCTCAGCGTCCGATGCCAGTCCTCCACGGATCTCTCCGCTCTCGTCCCTGGTGCGTTTCTTTCCCGTTTTTTACATCGGTTCTTTCCCGCACTACGCTTCTAGGATTGTCTCCTCCCCCTTTCGCGTTGCACCTCATCGGGATAGTCTTCTGATTCGGTTTGTGTTTTCCCCCCGAAGGGTTCGGTTGTGTTTTCCCCAGTTTCCTCATCAAATTCGCTCTTCTTTCTTGCGTCAGATTCGCTCTTTTGTTGTTCTCCCGCATCCTTGTCGCCCACAAGCAACAAGGTGTGTCCCCGACTTTTTAGGGTCGGTTCCACCGCTCCGATCACTTGGATCGGTTTTTGTGGCCCGCGGGAGGTGCCGAAGCCCTCCCACACCACTCCCCCGGAGCGGCAAAGTCAACAGGGTAAGGGGTAGTCCATAAACCTTTCTTCGATATTAGAGCAGTCCACTGGAAATAGGGGTCGATAAACCCTTATTTCTCTTCCAAGTTATTTTCTATATCTTCAATTCTTAACAATCTCAGGCGTGCTCTAATCAGAGAGTCGTCTTCGTCTGGAAATTGAGACTCGCTTATTCTCCTTTTCAGAACGTTAGCTTCCAAGAGTAAAATATCCCCGTTATTACAGCCCAACACTATCCTATCTAAGTGGCTGTGTACCTTGGTTATCTCACTAGTATGGGTCCATTTCATTTGTAATTTTTCGATGTAGGCTACTCCGGTGGAACTGGGTTTCCCAGTAACTAACAAAGTCATTTCATCAGTGCTAGAGAGATATTGTGGAGAGTCATTCAAGTTTTCAACGTCGAGTTTCACATTCCCAACTTCCCCATTTTGATTGTAAGTAATCCAGCTTCCATGGTGTGTAAATCCTGCTAAGATTACATCTTCAACAATGTCTAGCACCTTACCTTCATGATCAACCTGGAATGCATGGAAGTCTGAGGTTGTGAATGACATACGGCTGTCAGATGATTTCGAAGAGTGGGATATTGGATTTCTAGGAGTGGCCTTCAGATGGCTCAAGCCATTTTCTCCCTTTTTTATGATGTAAGTGCCTGGTTGTGGTCTGCCTAGACCCAAAATACAACCATGTCCAAAAGCATCTAATGTCCATGCTTTCGAGGGTAGGGGAATTGATTGTTCGATTGTACCCCTGCGTGGTTCTATTCGCATAATTCGACATGCCACATAGTCTTCGATTTCAATCTCATAAACAGATGAAGAAACCCATAGAGATTGGCCATCAAACACAACTAAATCACATGCGCCATCAACCGGAATCGCCCAAATTATTGTACCATCATCAGGGTTGACCGCCGTTATTTGTCCCCCATGGGCAATCGCTACAATATCATCGGCGAATACAATAGATGAGGCAGAAGGTTCTAGATCAATCGACCAGAGGTTAGCGCCATCTGAAACAGACCAAGCAGATACCATTCCTTCAGCGTCTCCGGATATGAAGGACTTGTCATTCTGTGCGATCGTAGTAACCGATGCTTTCAGAGACCTAATCAATGAGGTCAGGTCTGAAAGTCTGGCGCTGCCATTCATTCTTACACTTCACACTTAGATTTCGATATCATATAGGCGTCGCACCTTGTCTGATAGATACTCAACGAATGGTTGTGGAGAAGGGTAGCTGCCTGTTGCCTCTTTTATGAGTTCAGCTGGCTCAAGTATGCTGCCTCTGGAGTGGATTTTCGATCTCATCCAATCAAGGAGTGGCTGGAAGTCCCCTTTTATGACTCTCTCCTCGTGATCAGGGATATCGCCTCTGGCTGCTTCTAATAATTGAGCAGCATAGAGGTTCCCAAGGGTGTATGTCGGGAAGTAACCGATCGCACCCATGCACCAATGTATATCTTGTAAAACACCAATCGTATGATTTGGCGGCGTTATACCTAGGTATTCTTCGTACATTTTATCCCATGCATCCGGAATTTCATCAACTTCTATATCGCCTTCGACCATCAACTTCTCTAATTCATATCTAATCATGATATGAAGATTGTATGTTGCTTCATCGGATTCAGTTCGTATGTAACTCGGTTGAATAGTGTTGATGCTTTTCCAGAGAATCTCGGGCGTAACATCGTCCATCTGTCCTGGAAAACATTCCTTCCACATCGGAAGAACCCACTTGCAGAATTGAATTGAGCGTCCTACTTGATTTTCCCAGAGACGGGATTGGCTCTCATGAATGCCGAGCCCGCATGCCTTTCCTACAGGTTGGAAATCGAGGTTTCTTGGACGGCCTTGCTCGTATGTGCCGTGACCTGTTTCATGCATTGAGCCAAACAAAGATCCGAATGGCTCTGCTTCGTCATAACGGGTTGTCCACCGAACGTCGCTTGGATTGGGACCCCCGCAGAAAGGATGTACTGACGCATCTCTTCTTCCAGCAGCGAAATCGAAGCCTATTGCCTCTGATACTCTCTGACTAAGTCGAGTTTGTGATGATTCTGACCATTTCGATCGTTCGACCCATGTCATATCTGGTTGTTTACCAGATTCTGTGACTTTCTTGACGAGTGGCGCCACGCTATCCCGTAGGCCGTTGAAAAGGGGGTTTAATCGGCTAACAGTAAGACCATTCTCATATTGGTCCAGAAGGGCATCATACGGAGATTCGCTGTAACCAAAGTATTCCGCTTTTCTTCGTGTCATGTCCAGTATCTTCTCCATATCGTCTCTAAATATAGAGAAATCATCTTCCTCCCTTGCTCTGGCCCATGTGTGATGGGCATTGGATTTTAATCGGGCAAAATCTTCAACAAAATCTGTGGGAAGGCATGTTGCACGATCATGGGTTACCTTCGCGAGCCTTAGGTTGGCAGCTTGGATCTGATCTAGGGAGTCTGGGTCTAATTCAGATATCAGCTCTCCAACTCGAGGATCAGTAATTTTCTCGTGGACTGTTTTGGATATCCATGCCAAGTGTTCTGCCCTACTTTCAGCAGCGGCTTTGGGCATAATCACCTCCTGATCCCAACCCAAAATACTGCCAATCTGAGATGCCAAATCAATATCTCTGAGTCGATTAAGTAGCTCCTCATACGAGTCCATGGGGGATGGAGGGGGCCGCAGCACATAATCGGATGGCATGATGTGTCATTTCAACATCATACGAAGTTCTTCCACGGATCGAAGCTCATCGAAATAAATCACCTCAAGAGCATCGTACAATTCTGAGTCCTCGATTTCTTGAATCATCGGCAGTATTTTCCCATATGTTTCACTTGCATATTTTTCAGTCTTGTAGGCCTCATTCAACATTTCAAGATAGTCTGATGTGTGATGTATCGCTGTTGAATCCCTCTCAGTAATGGCCTCTCCCTCCAGCTTTACAATAGCGGCTCTTACCGTGGCTGCGTGGGTTATGGATTCCGTGACTTCATTGCTGAAGTGAGTTGCTAAGTGAGACCTATGGATTCCAGAGACATAAGCCGAATAATGTGCATACATGTTGATTGCTCTGAGTTCCCATGCAAGGGCTTCATTCAGAGCATCGACAATTCCAGCCCGCGTCACCATACATCCCTCATATATCCAACACAGAAGGGGTTCATGAATCCATTGAATCAAATCGGGTTCAGCAGAAAGTAGAGCGAACCATTGATTGCAGAGTTAATTCATGCAAACTCATGGGGGAGGGTGCTCGAGTTAATGTGGCCGTGGCAGATAGGATACTCCTGCATCTGTTAAACCACATATCTCAGACAGATCTTCATACCGTAACTAATGAAATTACTAGACGAGGGATATCGGTAGCATGTGCAGTCCATCCACCCAATGTTTCCCGGAGTATGCGTGATTTGGTGGCAACCGGAGTTGTCGCGCAAGGCATGCGCTTGGTGAGAGGTGAAAATCGACGTCAAAAAATATGGTATCTCACATCGTTGGGAGTGGAAATGGCTGTATCGGCAAAGGAGAGGCTCTCAGATACGCCCGTTCTCGTTCGAAGTCGGAATGGAGACCTCTTGGAGATACCCGCTTCAGAGGCGTCTGATCGGTTGAGGGCAGATCTAAATCTGCTATCTGTTTTGATGCATTCTCAGCACGAGGGCGCTCTCAGTTACGGAGATATTCGTTTCGGGCCCATAAAAAGCAAAACAATTGAGCCAGGATCAGTTAGAATGATGGCAGGTGCCCATTCCACGTACCACACTGAGCCCCCAAAAACCAGGGAGATACATGGTAGAGATGAAGAAAGAAGGTCTCTGGATTTGTGGTTTTCAGGCACTGAGGGCATTTGTACAGTGACTGGAATCGCAGGTTGTGGGAAGACTACTCTTGTAGCTGACTGGTTCAGGACTCATAATTCTGGGATTGAGGACATGCTCGTAATGTATTATCCATGTCAACCATGGGATACAGCAATTGGTCTGACTACGAGCATATTTCACAGACTTGGCTTGGGGCCTAAGAATAATATTGATGATTCATATGATTTGGTTTCTGTTCTGCCTCCACCAGGAAATCCTCTGGATCATGACCTTTTGAGAAGAAGACTAACTGCTACATTGATTGACGAAGATGGTTCTATTGGTGATAAATCAAAGCTATTCCTAATTCTAGATGATGTGCATAATCTCGACAAGGAAGGGGTTCGCTTACTTGGCGTTTTGATGCAGGTCATAGAGGCCTCCGATTCCAGAATGATTGTCATATCCAGATCGTCTCCGGATTTCTATGACAGACGAGATGTCATGACAAGGGGTAGAGTCGCAGAAATAGCCCTAGAAGGTCTAAGTCGAAATGAGCTTGAGATGTGGGTGGAAAGCATAGGCCTCTCGGACAAGATATCAGCAGAGGTCCTGTATGAGCGTACGGGAGGCCATCCTTTGGCGATCGAACTCTTGGAATTGTACGGTGAGATGAATCATCGTGATTGGATTCGATTTTTAGATTCGGAAATAGTGGACGTCCTTCCAGATGAAGATCGGACGATTCTCCTTGCTCTCTCCAGAGCAAAAAGGCCCATTCCTTGGAAGGAGTTGTCTGAATCTGTGGGGTATGTGGGTCGGCCTCCAAAATCTTTGGTTTCTAGAGGTTTGATGATAGAGCTTGAAGATGGTATGTGGCTTCATGAGGCATTAAGAAGTCGTCTAAAAATGCATACAGAAAGGTTAGACTAATGTGCACTTTTGCTGTTCATCCCATGTGACGATTAAGCCAATCGTCAAAGTAAGGTTTCGGAGCGGCCCCAGTGTGTTGATCGACAGGTTGTCCGTTGTGGAATAGAACTAGAAATGGTATTCCTCTGACACCATATTGACCTGGAGTCAGTGGGTTAGTGTCAGTATTGACCTTCGCGATCGTAATATCTCTCTCATCTGCGATGGAATGTAGAACCGGTGATATCATTTTACATGGCCCACACCAAGGCGCCCAGAAGTCTACTAACACCCATTCTGATTCTGAGATTACGGATTGGAAATCGGAATCTGACGCATCCAAGACTTGGCCCATTGGTATCGATAGTGTCCATCTTATGTATGAATCCTTGCAGTTGTCCATATGGGTATTTTGTGTTCTATGCCCCCCCAAGTGTTGAGAACCTCTTCGTTCAGAGAGGCATGTGGACATGCAGATCGCGCCAAGCATCCTGACCGCAGATTTTACGCGACTCGGCGAAGTTCTACAAGAAGCAATTGATGAGGGAATAGATTGGATTCATCTTGATGTAATGGATGGGAATTGGGTGATAAATGAGACCATTACATTTGGGCCTGCAGTTGTACGATCCATAAGAGAGAGGGTGGGACCTGACATTTTCCTCGATTGCCACCTAATGATAACGAATGCTGAAAGGACATGGAAACAATATGTAGAAGCAGGGGTGGATCTGATAATTGCGCACATCGAAGCAATCAGCGATCCTTGGAACCTTGTTTCGGAAATAAGGAGATCAGGCACGATGGTCGGGCTCGTTCTGAATCCAGAAACAGAAACAGAAATGGTATTACCATATCTTTCTGAGCTAGATCTTGTACTAGTCATGTCGGTCGTGCCGGGCAAGGGAGGGCAGTCGTTCATGCCGGAAGTCGAAGAAAAGATACGTGATTTCAGAGCGGCGATAGATGAACAAATCTCTGCTGGGGGTAGAAGGACGAAGCTTATGATTGACGGGGGAATCAAAGCACACAACGCAGCCATGGTAGCTTCATGGGGGGTAGATGTTGCAGTGATAGGTAGTGGCTTGATTAATGACAGGGCTTCGATCGCGGAGAATATTTCTGAAATACGTTCAAAATAATTGATTTCCGTCACAACACTTCAAATCTGACTGGCCCCAATACGATATATGCCTAGTGACGAGTGGGTGGAAGAGGAGGTTCGTAAGATCGTCCCTGACTCAGAGGTTCAGGTGAGCGATCTTCATGGTACTGGAGATCATTTTCATGTTAGAGTCATCTCTGATTCTTTCGATGGTTTACTACCGCTTGATCGTCAGCAACCGATCCTGTCACATTTCATGCCTTACATAAAAAGTGGAAGAGTCCATGCGCTAGATTTGAAATGCATGACTAAGAAGCAGGCAGAAGCTGCAGGCAACACAGTTTTCGATCCTCACGGCGAGGGAGAGAAACAATTTCTAGGAGTACATATACGTCGGCCAAGGGAGGGTCGTTCATGACCGGTTTTAATTGGACATCAGAAGAATTGCAAGAGATAGTGGATAACAACAACATAGTACTTTTCATGAAGGGGACGGCTGATGCTCCCCAGTGCGGCTTTAGCAATAGGGCAGCTTCAGTCGTATCTAAGCTCGGTGTGCCTTTTGCTACTGTGAATGTACTTTCAGATCCACGAGCGAGAAATGCTCTCAGGGATTGGTCTGGTTTCCCCACGATGCCTCAGCTTTTCATCGGTGGTAAGCTAATTGGGGGGTCAGACATAGCCCTTGAACTCTTTGAAAGTGGAGAACTTCAAACACTGGCTTCCAATGCGATGGCTGATGAGTGATTTCAGTACGCGTGCTAAACTAACAACAGAGTTCCTCGGAACCATGTTCCTCTCCCTTACTATCTGTACAGCGAGCGTGTTGAGCACTGCTGGAATACTTGCTCCATTTGCTATAGCATCCACTCTTATGGTAATGATATATGCAGGTGGCCACATCTCGGGGGCGCACTACAATCCTGCTGTCACGCTCTCAGTCTATCTCAGAGGAGCATGCAATAGGTCAGATGTAGCCCCATATATTGCAACTCAACTAGCCGCCGGCACAACTGGGGCCCTTATTGCGCTGTACGTCCTTCAACCAGAGGGTAATGTCGAACAGCTCATCCTCCAGGCGGGACCTGCATTTGCAGCTGAATTGCTATTCACATTCGCACTTGCATACGTGATATTGAATGTGGCAACATCGGAGACGACCGAGGGCAATGGATTCTATGGCGCTGCTATAGCTTTGGTTGTGCTCGCAGGGGCTCTCTCGGTTGGATCTATTTCTGGAGCGTCTTTCAATCCAGCAGTGACTATGTCACTAATTACTTCAGGTGCACTTAGTGTCGAAGACTCGTGGATACATTTCGTCCCACAACTGGTGGGCGGATGTCTGGCAGCATTGGTTTTCAAGGCCCAGCATGATTGAATTACACTATCGGCCATTGTGACAGGGAGAAGGATTTCAAACACCGGCACAGAACGATTGATGGTGGCAGAGAGCTATTCAGTCAGGAGATTGATGGGGATCGCATTGGCTGGTGCGACTGCAATTTCGTTCGCGCCGACCCTATATGCCACCTCAGGGGAGGGGCCGTTGACTGGTGCATTTTTCAGAATGCTGTATGCTGTTCCTGTTCTATGGTTCATGTCGCTTATGTGGGGTGGAATTGATGAAAGAAAAGGTCAGGATAGGTGGATGGCGTTTGGAGCAGGAATAATATTGGCGCTTGATTTCATTTCATACCACAGTGCGATCGACTGGGTTGGTACTGGAATTGCAACGCTCATAGGGAATTCACAGGTGATAATTGTCACATTGTTGAGTTGGTGGATGTTAGGGGAGCGGCCCAATAAGGCAATCGTGATTGCTCTTCCAATAGTTGTGGTAGGGCTCCTATTTATCTCGGGCATATGGGATGACTCTCCATATGGAGAAAAACCGAAAATGGGAGTTGTGGCCGGAGTTTTAACGGCGTTTTTCTATTCGGCCTTTCTAATCGTTTACAGATATGCAAACAAATCACTAGCTCCTGCTACGAGACTACAATTCGAATCAACTGCAGGAGGTGCATTTGGCCTTCTGGTCTTGGGGCTGCTGCCTCTTAATTCGCTGAATGTAGAACCAATTGCATTTCAACCGACCTTTCCAGCACATGCATGGTTGCTTCTTCTAGCGGTGATGTGCCAATGTATCGGCTGGGTTGCTATCACCTACGCACTTCCTCGTCTTCCCGCAGCGCACACATCATTTGCGATTCTTCTTCAGCCGGTTCTGACAATCGTTTGGGGGATATTCTTGCTGGGGGAGGACCCCTCGCCACAACAAACAATTGGGATGTTTCTGATCCTGATAGCAGTAATCGGCGTGACATTGAAAGGAGCTGTCGAGGCTCCCGCCGTCGATTATTGAAGTGTACAGGGCAGAGACACAAGCGAGGGGATGGGATGCACTCAGCGAGAACCTCAGTTCCCTGTACGATTACATGTAGTAGTTCACGCCTTGATAACCCTTGTGAATGACCACAGCGGTGAGTTTGCCACGTTATCATTCTACTGTGAGTACTTCTGGGCCACCATCAGTCATCCATACTGTATGTTCAAACTGCCCTACTGGACTCTTGTCTACACACCTAAGCGCTGAATAAGATTCCAAGAATCTGATGCTTGTGAGTTTTTTAATCAATGAATTCCACTTCCTTCTGATGGATTCTTGTTCTTCTCCTGGAAATGGCTTCTCAAGAAGGGAATAAGCCCATCTCTCTGCGAAGGGTAGCGTGGAATACCTCTCTTCTATGTATCTGGCCATTGTGGCGCCAAGCGGTTTCAGTTTCTTCTTTGCTACTGCACGACGAACGGTTATGTTCCCCGTGACTCGATGGATGTTGGATGACGTGGCAGGAGGTATGTCTTCGATCTTCCCTCTTTTACCAGTAGTGTTGAATGGTTCAATAGCATAGAATGCATCAACCTCTGGGCCACCTTTGAAGGACTGGTTCGATTCCCCACAATCGAAAGAGGGAACAGATACTCCAGAGTGCAAATTCCAACGCTCTAGCTGGTGGCCACAAAGATTTGTGATTGGCTGATAGCCTGCATCTGTGTGAACCTGCTCCGCTGCTGCGCCTACCTGTGCCCACGTACCCCCGGGTACCATCGCTTCGATAGAGGCGTCTCTTGCCTCGCGCGCTGCCCGTATCTGATCTGTGTGTTTGCCGCCGCCACCGACTTCAACGGTTAGTGCGTTATCCGCAAGTGCGCCTTTGATATGAACGCCCACATCTAATTTTACTAAATCGCCCTTCTCAAAGGTCATCTCACCCTCAAAACCTTCGGGTTTAGAGAGCATGGAGTTGGTGGTATAGTGTGCTGCGATGTCATTCACTGAAATGGTGACTGGGAATGCAGGCGTACCGCCATGCCGTCGGATGAATCTCTCTGCTGAATCGATTAAATCGTCCCACGATTTTCCAGCTACAATTTCTCCTTTGATTCCCTCTATGGTTCTTCGTGCCACGTGTCCAGCGTCTTTCCAGAATTTCAAATCGGATTCTTCCATGCAGTCATTACCTCTTTAATTGGGATTTTTCCTTCTCTCAGAATCTTGGGCGCGCGAGACGCATTCAGCCCAATCTGTAGGGGCCATGATATCAAAGTACTGGGAAGACCACCCTGAGAGATGGCATCAATCCAATCGATTCCTGCATCGCGACCTCCCAATTCCAGAGCTGCCTCGTAACACGATTTGAGAGGGTCTGTTCCTGATATATTCGCGCTGGTGGCTGATAGAGGCCCTGTTTGTTTGACTAAGTCTCGGGCTATTGGATGATCAAGTACTCTAACTGCAACCCCCTTTGTGCCGAGTCTCGTGTCTAATTCTTTTTTTCCGGGCAGGAGAACTGTGATAGCGCCTCTTTCAAAATGTGACAGGAATGATTCGAGACCGGTTGGAATCTCAACGTAGTCTGATGCCTGCTCTAAATTTACGACCCCGATTGAAACTGGCTTATTGGGACTCCTTTTTTTAACGCTGTATAGTAGATTGAGATATTCAGGTAAAGGCAGGCAACCTAGAGCAGGTTGGGTGGTTGTGGGATAAACACACAAACCCCCAGAGAGAATCCAGTCGACTTGGTTTTGCAATATATTCACCTCAGGTGACGCCTGAGAGCCGGGGGGAGCGAGTTTGCTATTACGACTATAGATCCGATGTTCCGGTCCAAATCTGACTGATGGGTGTGTCTCTGTCTGATTCTCTGGATCTCATAGGCCGCATGGTATATGTTGTACAGTGGTATCAAAAAAAGTAGCTTCCCTCTGCTTCTTTTGTCCCACATGGCACTTGTCATTTCAGATCCGTCTTCTGCCACAATTGCGAGAGAGAACATCCTTTGACCGAGCGATCTTGAAAAAACCACGCCAGTTAAACGAAAATATAGCCACGAGGATGTTGTCAATATTACCACCATTGCAATCCAATAGTGAAAACCTAGACTGAACAGCAAGTCTGTATTCCAAATATTCACAATTCTTCCCCTTGTGATTATAGTAAGTATCGCAGACAAGAGGGTCATGTCGATAATCAGGGCGGCAGCTCGTCTTGACGCGCCTGCTAATATGACGCCCTCAGGGACAGGCCAAGCTGAATTTTCCTGTTTGGCTACGACCTCGCGAGCGAGGTTGAACCCTCCGCTGTGAATGGAAATCGGACTTGAATGGTCTTGGGTCACGTGCCATCTGAGATAGTTCAGATGTCTGAAGGTTTGGTTTGTGTCATATCTGTGAAGAAACGTAACGAGGATGAACAGAGGTTAAACCCACAACAACTCAGGTTGACCTCGATGGGGATGTTTTTCGGGTGGGGTAAGCGTTCGAAGAATCTAATTGAGTGCCCACTTTGTGAGGAGGAAAACCACACCGAGGAAATGGCCTGCAAGCGATGCGGATACCAATTGGGACGTACTGGAAATCAACAAATTGACAGGAATATCCAGGGCCAGGCGAGCGACCTTTTTTCGGCATTGATGGATGAAGCCGAAGAAGAAGTTAGCGAAGGCCCCACTGTTGACTGGACCCAGTCCACATTCACAATGGATGACGTGACGATAGAGGTGTCTCAATACGACGATGAACATAAAGTCGAGTTGTCCACAGCTCCCAGTTTCGCCACTCAATTCGAAGATATGCCTACCGAAGCTAAGACCGTCCTGCCATCAAATATTGAATCGCATGTCAAGGGGGAGGATTTGCAGGGAGGCGCCGATGAAGGTAAACAACCGCCTGCGAACGGGGCGTCACAAGACGATGATCTCCCAATGGTCGAGGCGATCCCAGATGACGACCTCCCGATGGTCGAGGCCATCCCCGATGACGACCTCCCGATGGTCGAGGCCATCCCCGATGACGGCCTCTCGGTGGTGTTCGACTCTCCCGAGCACGCAGAAGGGGGAATCAGGCATGGGGACGAAGAAGAAATTGTGGATAGTGGAGGGGACCCTGTACCGTCAATGGGTGAGGACGAGTTATTATCGCTCACAAATGCTGAATTGAGATCAATGCTTTCGAATCTTGGCGCTCCTACTCGGGGTAACAAGAAGGCGCTTGTTGAACGTCTTCTTTTTATTGAGGCCGATCTCAAGGAGGAAGAGTCGTACGAGAGGGAGCCGGAAGAAGTTTCCATTGAAGACAACCATGAAGAAGAGTCAAATGGCACTGAAGAGGCTGTTGAGAATGAGACAGAAGCCGAGATTGCTCCACCTCACCCACCATCGATACCCGATATTTTGAATATGGATGCTACTAAGGCGAAAAAGAATAAACAAGACGTCGATCATGTAACAAATCTGCTAGAAATCGATGGAGTATTGGATGCACCCTCTGAGAGTCTCGACAAACGCTCTTATTGGCCATGGGTACAAACCATGCCTTGGATCGAACGTGATATAGCNATTAAGCTCAAACAGGCAATGGAAGAGGCTCGTGCAAAAAGAATGAGTAAGGCGAGGGGTTTACTCGATGAAGCCGGCCCTCACCTAGGAGAGCGCACTAGACTCCTATTTCCAGTTTGCAGGCTTCTTCAAGCGCTGGGCAGAGGAGACGAGGTCCCCAGCATTATTTCAGGGGCCGAAGAAATGCATCCATCGGACCCGGCTGTCGCGGATGCTAGGTATCGTCTTGGAGTATGACATGGGAAGAAGGCCTACCGTCTCAATTCGGGTCGACGAGCGATTGGTCCTCAGACCGGCTTCGCTCAAAAATCTCGGGGATTTGACTGAGGCATTTCTGGAGACGTGGCCAGAAGTAAGCAGGGCCATGCCATGGATAAATCCTAATGAAGACGTGGAGAATCAGCTCTCTGACTTTCTGGATGAGGCGGAGCGGATGGGCAGGGCTGGATTGTTACATCATTGGATAATAGAGGATCCTCGGTCAGACAGGCTGACAGGGCTGATTGGCTTTGACAGAGTGACACGTTCGAAAAAAAGCGACTGGAATCTTGGATACTGGGTAAGAAGTCTTGATCAACGCCAGGGGATTGCCAGGAAATCTATCGATGCTGTTCTGANGTGGATTGGTGAGGCCTCTCACACTGTGATAGAGGTCAAGGTTGATCCCAACAACAAGGCAGGTCTCACAACTGTCAGGCGAGCGCTTNGTGACTGGGGGGGTGTAAGAGCCCCTGAGGGCGATGCGTCCATCACAGTGGCTGGGTTGAGAACCATGCATCATTGCCATTTAATTGAAGTTGGGAGGTAATTTCACCACACTGAGAAAGTTCTCAGTCGTGTGGGAGGTTGAAAGGTACCCCCCATTTGGGGGATATAGGAGAGTACATGGGACGAAGGGCTCATCTTCCAGACGCTGATCCCGATGAGACCGGCGAATGGCTTGAGGCTCTACGTGATGTTGCTGGTAAAAGCGGTGCATTAAGAGCAAGAATCCTGCTCCATGAAATCCTCGGAGAGGCTTCTGATCTGGGAATCCCCATTTCGCCTATTTCCCGGACTCCGTACTTGAACACAATACCAAGGGAAAGCGAGGGAACTTATCCAGGGGATGAAACCTTGGAGATTGAATTTCAGAATCATGTACTGTGGAATGCAGCCGCCATAGTATCTGATGCCAACAGAAGAATCGACGGCATAGGTGGCCACATCTCTACTTACGCCTCGTCCTCCACATTGTATGAAGTTGGATTCAACCATGTTTTTCGGGGCAAGGAAGGCGGTATTGGCGATGCTATCTACATCCAAGGGCACGGTAGTCCAGGAATTTATGCTAGAGCTTTCTTGGAAGGGCGTCTAGACCGAGAGATGCTAAAGAGGTTCAGACAAGAGGTTGGGGGGGAGGGGTTATCCTCCTATCCTCATCCTAGATTGATGCCGGATTTTTGGGAATATCCAACAGTCTCAATGGGACTAGGACCGCTTGCCGCAGTGATGCAGGCAAAATTTTGGAAATACCTACACAATAGGGGGCTTGCTGATACTTCGCAGTCTAGAGTCTTTTCATTTCTTGGTGATGGGGAAATGGATGAGCCGGAATCAATCGCCTCAATTGCTGTAGCTGGCCGTGAACGCCTAGACAATCTGATTGTGGTTGTGAATTGTAATCTACAACGGCTCGATGGGCCTGTTCGGGGAAATGCTAAGATTGTTCAGGAGCTTGAAGGGCTTTACAGAGGAGCTGGTTGGGAAGTCATAAAAGTCCTCTGGAATGAGGCTTGGGACGAGTTACTTAGAAAGCATGGAAGTATTCTCTTGGACCGTCTGGAGGAGATAACAGACGGTGATTTTCAGAGAATGAGTACGCTGGATGCTCAAGCGTTTAGAATTGAATTCTTTTCGGGGTCAGAGGAATTAGAGAAGATTGGGTCTTCTCTTTCAGATGAGGAGATTGCAAGTCTCGAAAGAGGTGGGCATGATCGTCAAAAGGTGCTCGCAGCGTACCGTGCAGCTGAAAGGTCAGATCGTCCTGCTGTGATTCTTGCACATACCGTTAAGGGATGGGGGATCGAGTCTTTCTTAGCAAGGAACTCAACGCATCAGAAAAAAAAGATGGATCGGGAGTCGCTCTTGGCTTATCGCGACCATCTCGGCGTAATAATTTCAGATGACATGGTGGAAGAGGATCCTTTTGTTGACTTCCCGTCTGATAGTCAAGCTCTGGCATACGCAAAGGATAGGCGTTCTTCCCTTGGAGGTCCTTTGCCCTCCCGAATTCCTTCACCAATGGGGCTTGAAATTCCAGGGGCTGGAGTATTCTCGGAATTCGATGCGGGTACACCGGAGCGGCAAAGGGTATCTACGACAATGGTTTTCGTACGGTTGTTGCGCAGTCTTATGAAATCTGAAATTGGAAGACAAGTGATTCCAGTGATACCGGATGAAGGACGTACATTCGGAATGGATCCCTTATTCAGTGAATTCGGTATTTTCTCTCTTGGTGGTCAAAAATACACTCCTGTAGACCATGCTATGCTTATGAACTACAAAGAGTCTGAATCTGGCCAAATATTGCAAGAAGGAATTTCTGAAGCCGGTGCTATGGCAACCTGGACTGCAGCTGCCACTTCATATGCACATTCAGGAATAGGTTCGATTCCTTTCTACATATTCTACTCAATGTTTGGTTTTCAGAGGGTTGCTGATCAAGTATGGGCGGCTGCGGATGCTCGAGCGAGAGGATTTCTGATGGGGGCGACTGCAGGTCGAACAACGCTGAATGGAGAGGGATTACAACATCAAGACGGGCATAGTCTTCTCCTGGCATCAACTGTTCCTTCAGTCCGCGCGTGGGATCCTGCATATGCATACGAGCTAGCCACGATAATACAGTATGGGATCAAAGAAATGATTGCAGATGAGAAGGATATGATCCATTATATCATGCTCTATAACGATAATGAGAGCCAACCTCAGAAGCCCGAAGGCTGCGAGGAGGGGATTATACGAGGGGGATACAATATCAAGAAGTCTGCNAAGGGNAGCGGNCCNTTGGTGAGATTGTTAGGTTCAGGGCCTATTCTAAAAAATGTGATTGCGGCCTCGGAAAAGCTTGGTGAATATGGTGTAAGAACGGAAATATGGTCGATTACATCCTACGGCGAACTACGGCGTGAAGGAATTGAAGCCGANCGGAGGAAAAGGCTTGATCCGTCGGATAATTCTACGCCTTATGTTGTCTCCTGCTTCGGCGACAGTGTACCCACTGTCGCTGCCTCAGACTACATTTCTGCAGTACCTGAGATGATTCAGCGATGGGTGGGAGGATCGTTCTGTGTGCTCGGGACAGACGGGTATGGCAGAAGCGACACGCGGGACGCGCTTAGGAAATTCTTCGAAGTTGATTCGGATAGCATAGTGCTCGGGGCGCTGTCNTTGCTCGAAAAAGACGGGGTTATGGAAGGCGGCACGGTAACATCAGCGATTGAAACTTTGGGGATTGATACANAGCGATATGACATAACTGTTTGAATTCAGTCCTCTACAAATCCATCCCATCGGCACATGTAATCTATGAAAACAGAGCTCAGATCTGCTTCTGAAAGATGTTTTCTGGTGAAGGGGGGGCGCGTATTGTGATCAGTGTNTACTCTAGAAGGCCAATCGGGATGAGCGATACCGGCTCTTCCGACNCCTAACATGTCTGCACCTTGGGAAAATGCCTCTGAAACGTCTTCCTCATCCCATATCCCTCCTGTGGTAAGGATGGGTATCTTACCGCCGATTCTCCTAGAAAATTCAGCAGTTATGGGTATTGCGTTTGGTCCATCATGAGTCTTTTTTGAGATGTCCCAACAAGATAGATGAAGGATGTCAATGCCTTCATCAATTAGATCTCTCGATAAATCGAGGCTGTCTTCAATTGTTATCCCGCAAGAAGGGTATGTTGGAGATATCCTCACGGCGATTATGAAGTTTGACGGTACTGTTTTCTTTATTTTTTTTACTATCTCAATTAAGAATCTAAACCTGGCCTTGGTTGATCCACCCCAGCCATCTTCTCTTCGATTGGTTTTGGTACCTAGAAATTGGGATATTAGATATCCATGTGCGCCGTGTATTTCTACACCATCGAAACCTGCGTCTGAGCATCTCCGCGCGGCATTCACGAACCACTGTATGGCTTCTTCAATCTCCTTCTCCTTCATCGAACGGGAATAACCTGTTGAAGATTGTTCGGTCTTATTCACACTGCTAGACATTGGAACTTCTCCAATCAGATCTGTCGGTGCCCTCATGCCCCCGTGAAAGATTTGTACGAGGCTCGCCGCTCCATGGCGTCTAAGTCTCCCAGATAGTTCCTTCAGGCCAGGAAGCATGCCGTCGCTGTGAACGCCCAACTCGCCAACCCATGATTTACCACTGGAATGGACGAATGCAGCGGCAGTGGTCACAATGCCGAAACCGTCCTTTGAACGTCTTTCAAGCCACCTCATCTCAGCTTGAGTGAGTGTTCCATCTTCTCGACTTTGCTTGTTTGTGAGAGCCGCTAAGACACTCCTATTTCGAATAACGGCCTTTGATCTTGGAAGGATAATAGGCTGATTAAGCGATTTTAACGTCATGTGACCACTAGTGAAGGAAAAGTCTCGTGTGTGTAAATATCATAGAGATGCCGTGTTCGTTCGCAGCGGCTATAGAATCGGAGTCTCTCATAGATCCGCCTGGTTGGATTATGGAAGACACGCCAATTTCGCTTGCTGCGTCGATGCCGTCCCGGAAGGGGAAGAACGCATCAGACACCATCATTGAACGCCTTGCTTTTTCACCTGCCCTCCTTGCAGCAATCCTGACTGCCTCTACTCGGCTTGTTTGACCGGGNCCAACACCTACCGTTGCAAATCCTGATTCCGTACTGGATACGAGCAGTATTGCATTTGATTTGACCTCGGAAATGACGGTCGTTCCGAATTTTGCGAGTTTGAGTTCTGTTTCTGTGAATTGCTTATCTGTTACGCANTGTACTGAATCCCAATCTATGGATGGCGAGCCTTGAACCTGCGCCAACCAGCCTCCATCTAGTTGCCTAAACCTCAAAGTATCTTTTCGAGGCCTCATGGATGTGAGTGTGAGCAGTCTCCTATTTTTTTTCTTAGAAAGTATTTCAAGAACCCCAGATTCGTATCCCGGCGCTATCATACATTCGAAAAAATGGTCGCCTATCGATTCGGCTGTTTCTTTTTGGACTGGCTTTGTGAATGCTATGACGCATCCAAATGCGCTTTCTGGATCGCTTACCAGAGCATTGGTCCAAGCCCCTTCCTGAGTATTGTCGACTGCTGCTCCGCATGGATTAGTGTGTTTGACGACCACGCAGCCATGATAATTTTCAAANCCGGATGCCATGAANGATTTCGCAAGCCTCAATGCACTGTCTAAATCCAAGTAATTGTTGTAGGACAGGGGTTTCCCACCGTGCTGTAATGCTTCGGATAGACCTGATTTTTCACCTGAATTGGGATAAAATGCAGCAGGTTGATGTGGATTCTCGCCATATCGTAAGCCCGTGCCACGGGCCGTGGAGATATGCAGTCTTGTGGGTATCTGTTCGCCTGTGATTCGATTATCAAGTTCCGACGAAACGGCTGCGTCGTAAGCAGCGGTTCTTTGGAAGGCCTGAAGAGCCAATCTGGCTCGTAGTGGGTGAGTTATCTTTGTAGGGTCACCCTCAGTTTTTGAAAGGGATTGGATAACCTCTGCATATTGATCTGAAGATGTTACAACCAGAACATCTTGATGGTTTTTAGCTGCTGATCTGATCATGGTTGGTCCTCCNATGTCAATCATTTCTATCAACTCTGAATCAGTTGCAGGGGGTCTGCGTGATGCGGTCTCTTCGAATGGATACAGGTTCACACAAACTAGGTCGATTTCAGCGTATCCGAGGCTTTTGAGGGTGGCCATATCATTGGGGTCAGCTCTCCTGGCGAGTAATCCAGAATGCACTGCTGGATGAAGAGTCTTGACGCGTCCATCGAAACATTCTGGATGTCCTGTTGCCTCCGAAACATCCTGAACTTCTAGACCTGATTCCCTCATCAAACGGGCAGTTCCTCCAGTGGAAAGTATAGTCCAGCCCATGCCTACTAAGTTCTGAGCGAATTCTACTATCCCATCTTTATGATAGACGCTGATGAGGGCCCTACGACTCGTCATGTTGATCCCCCGGCGAACAGGTCAATGACCATTAGGGAAGACTCAATCGCCCCGAGCGCTCACAACTTGGTCTATTCTAAGCATCCCCACGGCAGTCTCAAGAGCGGCCTCTATGCTAGAAATAATCGCTGAGGAAGGGTGCAAGACATCGTCTATTTCCCTAACCTCTCCCTGTTCTGTTACCCCATATTCTCCCTTGACCTCATCCCTAGACTTTGTTCTGATTTCAAGAACGGTATCAAGGCCCTCTGCGCCTGCATTGGATGCNAAAGCAAAGGGGATGCACTCCATGGCACGTGCGAAGGCATCCATGGCGAGTCGTTCCCTTCCCGGCTCATTCAAGCTAGCGGATCTGACCCCATGGGCAATTCTTGCATGTATCGAACCAGCGCCGACCACGACGCGGTGGTCTGTCTCACAAGCTGAGATCGATCGTATGGCGTCATGCAAACAGCGAATGGTTTCCTCTGATACGGTGTCCGAGGTTCCACTAACAGATATCGTAACAAGCTTCGCGGAGGGGCATGCGTCAATTGTGATGATGTCTTCCACTTGATCGGTTGGTGGTTTGCGTGCCCATTCAACTGAGCCGCAATGACCGAGGTTTTCTGAATCGATGTGCATTGCTCCCTCGATTATCCGGGCATTGGTGGCGAGGGCCGCTTGTTCTATTTCTGAAGGATCAAGTTCAGATATCACTAAAATCCCAGAGGTGGATAGGCTATGCAGGATGTCTTTGTCGATTTCTCCTCCGCATAAAACAAGCCTTGCTCCGCTTTGGGATATGGACTGGACAATTTTCTCTTTCCTATTCCGTTCTGCAGCAATAAAGGAGTCAAGTTGTTCGGCGTCAGTGATCCTTATCTCTGCTANACGTGTCATTTTCCGGATTTTTAGGTCTCCCCTAATAACTGCCACTTGTACTTCCTTCAGGTAGTTAGGAGCGCTCTCTGAAGGGACTCTTCGCCTCAGAACAAGTCCCTGCACAAGTCTTGAATCTCGTTGGGTTCCTTGGCCTGTTTTGTGCATACCGAAATTTTCTGCGGATATTTCTGAGACATTTGGCCGTAAGATGTGGAAGGCTTCTGATAGGATCGGTGCAAAATGTGCTGTGTCCACACTTTTTCCNGTCATGGACGTAGTCGCAATCTTTGTGATGTCTTCGTTGCCGATATCCCGGGATCTTGCTTCCACAACAGTGGAGGATATCACCAGGGATTTTCGATATCCATCCACTACTGTAAGTGGATGTAGGCCTCTTGATAAGAGTCGCGCGGCCTCTTCGAGAAGAGCCCCGCAGATGAGCATAGTTGCCGTTACACCATCGCCGCTAATTTCTTCCTGAGTCTTTCCCATCGAAACCATCATTTTCGCTGCAGGATGCTTGACCAGCAACTCTGCAACAATTCTAGCTCCATCGTTCGTAACAGCCATACTCCCATCTGTTTTATACAGCATCTTGTCGAGGCCTCTGGGACCGAATGTAGGACGGAGAATATCGGAAAATACCCTCGCAGCCGCTATCATTTTGTCTTGTACTTCTGTGCCACTCGTAACTCTTGTCTGGTCTTTGACGATTCGCACTGGGGCTGCTGGGCCTGACTCGGTCACAACACCCGCACAGATTCCTGCATGAATAACCCTGCGAGNGTCTAACGGCGGCTTCCCCGGCCTTTTCTTCGCTTGCCTTTACGGCTTCCACTCTGGTCCCCACCTTGCCATTCGCGCCCTGAACGAGTTTTCCACTGGCTCAAATCATCGCTCTCATCTAGTTTTGAGTTGAGTCTCTTTCTTTGGTTTCTAGGGAGTTCTCGGACAGATTTGACGTCTAACTTAACTCCGAGTTGTTGCTCAAGTCTTCTGATGTTTTGACCACCTGGTCCGACGACTGCCCCGATAGCAGACTCATCGACGTATATTTCTGCGGATGCATCAGTTGTAAATTTTGCAAATGCGACAGAAATTCCAGTTTGGCGTATGACTTGCCGTTTGAGTTCATCTCCAGCCATTATCATGGCTGGACTGCCTCGTCCGTCCTCTCCACCGACCGGTACAACTGCGATCTCGCTTCCAAACGCAAACATCTCATGTGTGAGTTCTCCGCTCGGGAAGCGGCGTATCTCGATGACAGGCCGAGATAGATCTGATTCCATTCCCGTGGGGGCCCTGACGACCATCTTCAATTCCAATATCTCATGCACCTTTCCCTTCTCGATGTGTATGACTGTATCGAGGACTTGCGAAATGAGGCCGAGCTCTACTTTACCCACAAGCCTTTGTATCGCTTCAAGTGCACTATTTGCATGGGTCACACCTAGAAGGCCAACGCCAGCCAGTCTGACATCTCCGAATATCTCAAAATCTCTGGATCTTCTGACTTCATCGAATATAACGAAATCAGGACGAACAAGAAATATGACTTCTGCAGTTTTTTCCAGATCGCCCTCGAGCGGTGCGTATTGGGTTATTCTATCCGGCAACTGAAGATCCCTCGGGGCCTCCATGGTCTTCACCATGGCTCCAACCTCGTCATCGAGATACGCTGCTATTGCTTGAGCGAAGGTGGTCTTACCAGAGCCGGGTTTGCCTACGACGAATACTCCCCTGTGATGATCTGAGAGCCTCCTTTTCAATTCTGGCTGAATCTCGTAATCTGAAAGAGATAGATATGCGACAGGTCGCACTACTGTAATTTCCCATGCATCTGAAAATGGTGGCCATGCGCAAGTGACTCTGAGATCTCCGATTTGGAGAATTCGACAGCCTTCCCTTTCTATCTCTACAAAGCAATCAGAGCGGTCCGGGTGTTGGTCTACAACAGTTGCTAACTCATTCGAAAGATCGCTTACTTCTGTTTTGGACCATGGATTGTCATTGATAGTCTCTAGNCGCAGCTCGCTGATATGCCCTCTCTTGGCGCGTGGTGGACAATCTGCCTTGAGGAACACAGTTGAGGTAGTTTCGTCGGACAGTATCGTCTCTAACGATTCTGGCAAAGGAGGGTGGTCGCCGAATGCAGCCATGCTGGTTTGCCAGAGCAGGTCGTTTTGACCGTTGGGATGGAATCAGTTCAGTACGTTGATGCACCAGCGGAGCGATAAGGTGCTTGATACAGCAATGAGGACGGCTTGAGAAAAGGGCCATGCAAGGGTGGAGGTGAAGAATTGAGTCTGAATTGACGTGAATAAAACGATTGCAACGGCATCAATTGCGTGACCCTTGGTAAGTTGTGCTCCTTGGGATATTTTTGACCAATTTCTGATTACTGAAATTATTGCTGTGATTACAGCCAAAATTGCCATGTGCCCCAATATCCAAGCGACATCTCCACCGAAGGCACTGACAAGCGTATCATATGCTCCACCCATAAGGGGTTCAGCAGCATTCACCATGCTCTGGGGACAGGGGTATTGTTCTTGAGCGTCTCTACTGCAACGGCCAGCGCGGTATATCAGGTGCTCCCGCTTCGCATGATCAATGAGAACGCGCTATCAAGCTACAGGGATTCTCTTCTGTGTCGCCTTCATCTGGGGTATGACCTTCATCTGGATGAAGCAAGCGCTGACGTCGGCCGAAGTAGTTCTGCCGGGTGTCGACAGCCGCTGGGTCGCGATGCACTTCGTGGCTTTTCGGTTCCTGATTGGGACAATCAGCACACTTGTTGTGCTAAAGGCATCGAGATCTGGGTTTACCGATCCAGAAGTATGGAAAGGTGGATTCTCTCTGGGCCTTATTCTAATTCTAGGATTCCTGATTCAGATGTTTGGTTTGACAGATGTGACTCCGGCCGTCTCTGCTTTCCTCACCAGCCTATACGTCGTTTTTACGGCAGTTATGGGAGTCGCCCTTGGACGGCAGCAGATAACTTCGTTCATGATTTTAGGAGTATTGTTAGCAACCTTTGGAGCGGGATGGATCTCAGGGCCTCCGAGAGTCGAATTCGGTGTCGGTGAGTGGCTTACAGTAGTCAGTGGATTTCTATTCGCAACGCACATCATAGTCACAGACAAAGTGACCAGATTGGTTGACCCCATTCAATCCACAGGTACGATGATGGTCACGGTAATGGCGTTGGCGTTTTGCATTCTTGCACTCGACCCATTGGATTTTGGGGAAAACGGGTGGTTGAGCGATGCTTTCGAATTAATGATTACTTTGGACTATGTCCTCCCACTCGCCCTTTGCGGCTTTTTCGGTTCGTTTGTGGCTCTGGCTGCCTTGATGCGATACCAGAAGGAGATAAGCCCAGTTCGCGCTGCTCTGGTCTACGCGTTTGAACCAGTTTGGGCAGCCATTGTGAGTTTGCTGCTTGGATTGGAGGGCGATCCCTCAGGGTGGCTGTTCATTGGTGCGAGTGCTTTATTGATAGGTAATCTCATTATTGAGCTCGAGCCGAGGCAGGCTGTATGAGCGGGGTTGTTGTCTCGATTAATGTCAGTCCTGAAGGTGGTGTTCCAAAGCTGCCAGTGCGAAGTGCTATTCTTCGTAAAGAAGGAGTTCATGGTGATAAGCAAAACGACCTTCGACACCACGGTGGTCCAGAGAGGGCTGTCAGTATCTATTCCATGGAAATGATCGAACATCTGATCGGCGAGGGGCATCCAATTAGTCAGGGGTCCACAGGTGAGAACATTACCATCAGAGGTCTTGATTGGCAATTGATGAAACCCGGCATCGTGCTGAGAATAGGAGATGCTTGTGTGGAGATAACTACTCCTGCAACGCCCTGCGCGACAATAAAAGAGTCCTTCAAGAATGGAGGATTTTCAAGAATATCAGAAAAACATAATCCTGGGTCATCTCGTTGGTATGGGAGAATCCTGACTGAAGCTCTGGTTGAGCTAGGAGATGATGTTAGCATTCAGGATTAGTTTGCATCGTAATTCGCCATCGTGATATACATAGTTGAAATCGCAATCACCCTAAGCAGAGGTACCCGAGTGGTCAAAGGGGCTGGGATGAGGTCCCAGTGCGTAGTGCTTCGCAGGTTCGAATCCTGTCCTCTG
>PBBV01000008.1 GCA_002717835.1 Methanobacteriota archaeon | reverse complement strand
TCTTCTTGGGAGGCGGTGGCGGTGGGGCCTTGCTCTTCTTGGGAGGCGGTGGCGGTGGGGCCTTGCTCTTCTTGGGAGGCGGTGGCGGTGATTCCTTCATTTTCTTCAAACGTGCTGCCAATTCATAGTCTTCGTTTGCGACCGCCTCTGCTATTTTCTCATCAATTCCGGGTGGTGGTGGGGGTGTGTCCGGCATGGCAGTCGCACCGCTATGTGCACGCACGCGATTTCAATGAATCGGGTCTCAAGCGGGTAAAGTGATTAGGGAATGGATTGGTACTGGCTCTATTTTATCCCGCCCATTCAAACCTTGTAGTTCGATTACAAAGCACGTGCCGATGGTGAGGGCCCCAGATCCTTCGATGAGAGTAATCGCAGCTTGGATGGTGCCCCCTGTTGCCAAAAGATCGTCCACTATGATTACCCGGTCTGTTTCATTGAGTGCGTCTTTGTGCATTTCCAGCGTATTCGTTCCGTATTCTAGTTCATAGGCCACGGAGAAGGTGTCAGAAGGTAATTTTCCCGGCTTCCGGATGGGGATGAACGGACATCCTAGCCTTGCTGCAAGGAGGGGGCCGAAGATGAATCCTCGAGCCTCGGGTCCCGCGATGGCTGTTGGTTTGGAGTCTGCAACCGATTCTGCAAAGGACTCTATGATCTGTTTCATCAGTGTTGGGTTTGCTAACACAGGGGTTATGTCTCTGAATTGTATCCCCAATTTCGGAAAATCAGGTACCGTTCGAATGGATTTCGCCAACAACTCCTGAATATCCATCGTACCACCTTTGTGCCGCCCCGGGGCACAATGGCCCCGAGGCGGTCCGGGTAATTTTCTCACCGCTCAGAATACCAAGCCGAAGAGCCACTCGAAGGTGGTTTCATCTCCTGGTCCCAGGTAGAACATAACCATCAGTATAGCAATCGTCCAGACTACGGGATTGAGCTGGTCAGTCTTCTGTGTGCCTATCTTGATTGCAACATATGTTATGACGCCCCATGCGATTCCATCGGCTATCGAGTATGTGAATGGCATGAGCACGATTGTCAAGAAGGCGGGAAGAACCATTTCATTGTCGTTCCAATTTATGTCCACGACCGTTTTCATCATCATTGCACCGATTATTACGAGTGCGCAGGCCCCCGCATAGGTTGGTATGGCTTGGAATAGGTCGGACAGGAATAGCCCTGAGAGCATCAGTACGCCGACTGTAACGGCTACAAGGCCTGTCTTCCCACCTTCTTCCACACCTGCTCCTGATTCGATATAGGTGGTTGTCGTGCTGGTTCCTGCAAGAGCCCCAACGATAGTAGCGGCTGCGTCTGACATAAATGCCTCATCACTGTTCATGAGCTGGTCATCAGCGTCTACGTAGCCTGCCTGACGGCCCACTGAGTAGAGGGTACCGGCAGTGTCGAAGACGTCCACGAAGAAGAAGGCGATTAGAACGAGCAGGAATATGTCCATATTATCAGCCACTGCAGAGAGCGTGTCGCTTGAGAATACCGCGAATAGCGTTTCTTCGGGTAGGGATGGCATGCTCACGATGGATCCCGGATCTGGAGCGGATGAGTACATACATTCGTTGTAGTTTGGAAGATTGGGGTCTGAACCCTGTGCCCCTGGTGGGCAATTCCAACCAGCGCCCCCATATCCTGTGGGGTCGTTGTATGGATCGTATGCCTCGAAGATCCATCCCCAAACCGAAGCACCCATTATACCCCAAATCATGGCTCCTTTGACGCCGCGTGCNATTAGTACAGTGATTAACACTAGGCCAAGGAGTCCTATTAAGGCTCCATGATCAAGGCCCCATGTCTCATGTGGCCCGATGTTCACAAGGGTTGCGCCGTCGGGATAAACGACGCCTATCTCCCTAAGTCCGATTATCGCCAAAAATGATCCGATTCCGGCTCCTGTTGCAATTTTGAGATCCTTTGGAATGGCATTGATCATAGCCGTTCTGGCGCCTACCTGGGGCAGTGAGAGGATTAGGAATAGAACTCCCTCCAGGAAGACGGCGAGTAGCGCCACTTCCCAAGCCCCCATGTGCCAGTCAACGCCAGGGATTCCACTTGGTACGACTGTTTCGCCAAGCATTCCGTCGCCCTGATCCCAAACAGTTCCCACAACTGTGAATGTGAAATAAGCGTTCAGNCCCATTCCCGGTGCAAGAGCGAAGGGGAGGTTTGCCCATAATCCCATGACGATGCATCCTACGAATGCTGCAATCGCGGTCGCGAACAGTGCATCATCAAAGGGTATACCCGTCAAGGCAAGCATCGATGGGTTCACGAATAGGATGTAAGCCATCGTTAGGAAGGTGGTTATCCCTGCTCTGATCTCCGATGATGCGGTCACGCCTTTGGCGCTGAGTCCGAATGTTCTGTCTAATATGTTGTTAACTGCGCTCATAATTTAGTCTCCTGAGGAAGCCTCTTAGTCTCCGCTTATATCTATACGGCATATCAACGATTCGTCTATCATGCATCTGTGTCAATAACCGTATCTTTCCCATTTTCTGGAATTATGATCTTGAATGGGGGTGTCGTGCCGAAGCTTCTCGCAAACTCATCGACGTCTTCATTCGGCGTGTGAAATAGGACGAGGTGTTCCGGTTTACAATCTAGAGCGAATTGAATTAAGTCACTCTTTCCAGCATGATTTGAGAGATCGAACTGCTCCACATCCAATTCTATTTTTGTCATTTTTCCAAAAATCGGAAGCATTCCTGTATCTAATAGAGATCTGCCGCCGGAACGATCTGCTTGGTATCCCGTTAGGAGGATGGCATTGGCAGAATCGTGTCGTAAACGGTTGAGATACCATACTGCAGGACCGCCGTCTAACATGCCGGATGTAGTTACGATTACATCCGCCTCCAGTGCCTTGAAGCGATCTGACTTTCCTTTCACTCTTTTAGACCAGCGATAGGCTCTCTCGAATGCAGATGGGTTGCTGAGATAAGAGGGGTTATCCATCCATATCTGAGATATTCTCGTTCCCATCCCATCATAATGCACATTCAATGAAGGATCTGCTTCGTAAAGGACCTTTATGATGTCCTGGCCTCTTCCAGATGCAAAACTGGGGATGATCGCAGTACCACCTCGAGACCGTATCTCTTGGACTCTTTCAACGAGTCTTCTTTCTTCTTCTGGTCTGTCATTATGATCTCTTGCGGCGTATGTTGCCTCCATTACCAGGATATCGCATTTGATTGGCTTAGCACCTAGGACGTTGGGACTGTTACGTGTATCGATATCTCCTGTCCAAAGAATCGTAAGGTCATCTTTTCTAAGCTCAATCATAGACGCTCCGGGGACGTGTCCTGCCAGATGGAGCGTGCAGTTCCATCCATCCAATTCGAATGTATCGCCATGATCATGGGTTTGCCATGAGTCTATGGCATCGTCGATATCTCTCTTGTCCCATGTGAGAGGATAGCCTTCTATGCTAGACACTTTGTAGGTATCTCTCCACATAATTCCGGACAAATCTGCCACAAGGGGAGTGGCGTGTAAATTTGCATTGTGATGACCAACTAACCAAGGCGCCATTCCAATGTGATCGATGTGTGCATGTGTGATTATCGCATTATCCACGTGAGGGGAGGGGGATGGATAGCGAGGAGGTCTTGAAGCTGCCAATCCATAATCAATTAAAATTCTCTTAGTTCCGTGTGTTTCTATGGTACAGCCCACATTTCCAACTTCTCGTGCACCTCCCAGGAAGTGAAGCCATACCTTAGGCATGACTCGTTGTTTCGACCCAAGTTCATGAAGCCTCGGACCCACCCCCTNATTTCTTCTGGAATAATTTATCAGTAGTANCNATNATNNAANATAATTTGGATTTATCAGCATGTAATTCTTCATTGAGGTANTGGTTTATGATTATTGACGAAGTAATTCTCGCAAAANAATAACCCAAATATAATCTCCATCGGAAAACAAGGGGTGCGTATCAATGAAAAGGGATGTTCATCATGCCCATTGCATGGCGAGGTCACCAGGACACAATTTGGTCTTGGATGAACTTCGTTGCTTCGGGTGCGCTGCATGTATAGCCGCCTGTCCCATCGACGTACTAATTCTAGAGCCCCCAATAATTGCCATTAGGGAAGAATCTTGCACTCATTGTGAGATTTGTATACCCACATGCCCCGTTCATGCACTTTCTATCTTGGAAGTATAATTATGAGAATATTGGTCAATGGAATTACAATTCGACATCTTGCATTCGCGCTCGAAGCGCTGATCATTGCTGATGAGTTACGGATTCACATAATTACTAATGAGCCAGAGATTGGTCTTTCCCAATCCTTACAGCCCGGATCGCGCTTGGATGCGCATCCTATTTTGGGAGTCTTAACAAGACACTTTCCACGGGACACTGACAAGAACACATTCGTACGGGGTATGTGGATTTCAAGAGCTCTGGGAATCGAAGCTGCGGAACGAGGTGCTACCATTCACTTGCGCAGCTCCCTTATCCAACTCTCAAAAAATAATTTCTCGATCGTGGGTGCAGGCCAGATCTCCAATAATTCATTTTTGTTTGATTATATCTACGACCCAGAATTCAAAGAAGAAAAGAAATGGTTTGGAGCATCATTCTCAGACCCATGTGATGAGGATTGTATATCTAGGGGCGATGGAACATGCGAGGCTTGGTCTGAGAAACCAATTGTAAGCAATGCATCTCTTGAAACATCTGTGTGGTTTGGGGATGATCCCTTCACGACCGTACCAATCGAGATCGGAAAGGGAACTGAAGATGCAAGGATGTACTTGCAATCTCCGAAATACTCCTAATACCACCGTACACTGTGCGAACACGTGGTCGGCGTAGAAAGCATAGTCAGTAGAGACATTCCAAGGCACGCCCTGCTCATAGATCCTGCCGATCAAACGCCTGATGTAGCTGCGAAACGTGCAATTGCAGCCGCAATGGCCGGCTCCTCTATGATCTTGATCGGAGGATCCTCCGGTACAGATTCAGATAACGTGGACCGCACAGTAGTCGCTATCAGAGAGGCACTGGAACTGATAGAGTGGGCGGCTACTCAAGATTCTGATGTGCAAACACACGGAAGAATACCAATCATACTCTTTCCACAGGGAGCAAACGCATTATCTCCAAACGCCGATGGCATAACGTTCATGATGCTAATGAACAGTACAGATCCAAGATTCTTGGTTGGAGAACAAGTTGCAGGCGCTCCATTCATCAAAAGAGTTGGAATCACACCGATATCCATGGGCTATCTAATATGCGCACCGGGAGGGAAAGCAGGCGAAGTCGGGAAAGCGGATCTGATCAAATCAGACGATGTAATGAGAGTGTCTTCGTATGCAGCAGCAGCAGAACTATTCGGCTTCAAGCTTCTATATTTAGAAGCAGGAAGTGGAGCAGCGACACCAGTTTCCAAAGAGCTCATCTCAGCTGCTCGTAACAGCACTGACATACCAATCATTGTAGGGGGTGGGATACGAGACGGGGACACTGCGAGAATTGCGGTGGAAGCCGGTGCTGATTGGATTGTAACGGGTACGCTGGGAGAGGAAATCGCGAATGCAGACGATCTCCGAGAAGTATTGTCAAAACTCATTTCCACCATGAGATTGACCATGTGAAATCATTTGATTTTCCACTAGGAGAGGGACGATATGAAGTCAGCGATAATCCTTGCAGCAGGAATTGGAAGCAGGCTTTTTCCACTAACAAAAGAGACTCCAAAATGCTGTATTGAAGTGTCTGGCAAATCTATAATTCGCAGAATAACAGATCAATTACTGTCATGCGACCCCCATATGGAAATTATAGTAGTAGCAGGGTACAAATTCCAAGTCGTGGAGGAGGAAATGAAAAGATACCCTGAAAACATAATTTTGATTGAAAATAAGGAGTATCTAACAACAAACAATATGGAGTCTTGCAGAATAGGAATAAAGATGAGAAAATCACCCGATAAAGGGTGTTTGATAATCAATGGTGATTGTGCTTATTCTCAAGACATTATTCGCAGGGTGTACGAGTCCGATAGGAGTTGCATAGCCACAGACTCTTCAATATTTAATGAAGAAAATATGAAGATTTTAATTTCCAACGACAAAGTAACTGCGATATCGAAATCCATCACCGAAAAACAAGGAGGCATCACATCAATAGATTTGTACAATTTTTCAGCCGGCGATCTTGAGATTCTGAATTCAATAATTGAAAAATACAACCAATCCGGTGACCGAAACAAATGGACTGAAGTTGCAATTAACGACCTTTTCTCCATTCAGGGAATCTCAATCCAATCGCTTGATATTGCAGGAGAGAAGTGGATAGAAATCGATAACCATGATGATTTGGAGATGGCTAGAAATCTATGGCGAGGATAGGAGTGAATCAGTTTGTATTGGCGGTTATTTTTCGGTCCCTGGACTTGGTTTTTTCACTTCATGAGCTTCTTTATTCCCAAAAAGAAAGGTATGATTTTATTCGGTTCAAATGAAGGCCAACTATATTCCGACAATTCGAGGGCGCTTTTCGAATTTATACATACAAAGCAGACCCATCTTCGGCCTATTTGGATTACCAGCAACCCAGATGTATACCACCAGGTGGAATCAGAGTATCCTGACTCTGTGGTGCTGGCTCCGTCAATTAAATCAGTGTACTACTATTTGAGATCCGAGCAAATCGTGCTATCTTTCGGATGGCAGGATATGTGCAAGATGCCTTGGTTGCCATCGAAATATGTAAACCAACTCTGGCATGGAGTCCCGTTGAAAAAATTAGGCCTTCTAAAATCTCAAAGTGAGATTAAAAAAGACTATGGAAAGACAGCCGATCTCTTCATCAGAGCCTCAAAAAATGTAGATCGCTTCTTCGTCGCCTCAGAATATGAGAAGGAAATGCACAGCGCTGCTTTTTCCATACCCCATGACAAATTCAGAATAACGGGAAACCCAAGAAATGATCATTTGTACACGATTTCGCAAAAAGAGAAATTACCCGGGAGAACCATACTTTACACACCTACGTTCAGAAAAAGGGGAGAGGCTTCAGGAAAACACTCACAAATATTGATCCATCCAGAAATAGACGAGGAACAGATGCACAATTTCCTACTTGAAAACAATGCCAATTTAATCATCCGGCCCCATTGGATCACCGCTTCTCACACATTCTCATCTGATAGAATAGAGTGTGTCGACCATGAAAAAGAGCCAGATTTGCACCAACTGTTTCAAGAAGCGGACATTCTTGTCACAGATTATTCCAGCGCGTTTATCGATTGGCTGATCCTCGACCGTCCTGTGATTTTCTCCCCATACGATTTGGAAGAATATACACACAATAATGGTTTATTGAAGGATTATACTGAATTAGTTCCACCACCCATATGCTATACTCCCGTTGAACTATTTTCATCCATATCTGAGGCTTTGAAGAATCCGGCGACTCACTCTGAACAACGTGAGGAAATGAAACAAATCTATCTTGAAGATCTGGCTGGCGGAGCATGTGAGAGAATTCTTGAGATCATATCCCAAGAACCGTAGTCACAATCGACAGCTTAGTTTCGAGACCGTCAACGATACTACTCTATCTCATAGAGGCTGGGTTGGTTTCGTATGTATCTGGATATTGGACATACACAGTTTGAGACACATCAATGTAATCCTGCCCCTCCTCATATTCGATATGGAGTTCGTGTACTTCGTAGGTACCGAAATGAACCGTATTCCATACGACCTCCTCACCTTCATCCACATACCCCTTCTGACTTTGACAGACTATTCCAACCTCATCTATTAACGCCCAAGATACCTCGACTTCCCGACCCCCGCCGATATTCTCTATTAGAACAGGGTTCTCAATCTTCGAATGTATTAAAATGGAACTAGCGGGAACACTACTGAATTCAGAAACCGAGTCTATTGCGAGGGGCTTTGGATCGTATGTGCCCTTCTCTTCCCATTCAATTTGCAACTCTATTCTTATCACAATCTCCTCCGTAGCCCTCACCCCATTCTCACTTTGAACAAAGGCGGTGATGTCCCACACACCATGTTCAGAAAAATCAACCGAGATCACCATTCCATCTTCATGATATGACATCGGGTCTTCAATACCCCACATTCCGAATTCGAATGGTGCGGAAGCCTCAGTTTTCGTAAAATCAAAATCGATGGTTACCACAGCTCTGGAAACCAACTCTCCATCGACATATTCCTCAACGATTGTACCGTTCGATTGAGTATACTCCACGGAAAGTGAAACTTCATCCTCGGCAATCCCAATACACCCAGTCTGAATGACAACTCCCATGATGAGCAGAATGAGGGGAAAAATTCTGAAAATCGGAACCATTAGGAATACACCCCCTGTCCATGCAATACTTCAAAGTCACTTCGACTGAGAAGCCGCAAACTCCCTTTCAAGATCTAGAAGAGATGTGAGAAGAACCTCCTCCCTCTTCCTCAGGCGCACCAACTCCTCATCTTGATCCTCTTGGCTTTCTTTTCCAGCAAGGATAGAAACCTCCTGCTCTAATTCCTCTATTCTGCTTGCCATCTCTATTTTCGTCGAAGATATACCACGCTTCCCCCTTAGCTTCACGATTTCCAACTCTAACTTGCCCACCTCCATTCGCAACTCATTCAACTCGGCTTCAGAACCTGCTAATGTGTCCCATGTTCGAATAACTTCGCCAGCAAGGGCTTCCTTGTCTAACTCAAGAAGCCGTCTCCGGTGGCCAGAAGGGTCGCTAGCATTGCGTTCTCCCATTACTACCCCTAATCGAGGCTTGAAAGCTCCTGTGTATTAGCCTTCTCAGACATATCAAAATCAGTTTTGCTTTAATGATAGTAACTACCCAACTTAGTCACCCCTCACACACCAGCGCATAAAAAAAACGGGAGATTTGAAAAAATGGACATTGAATACCGAAGAATTATTGGAGGCAACTTCGGAGATGATATGAATTCATGGTTTTGGGAAAAATTGAGCTCTGGGGGTTGGAACGAGACGGAAAACACCCTGTTGGGAATCGGCTCCTTGTTAGGTAGGGACCGAGACGCGCATAAGACGTGGCATGTAATTGGTTCAGGCGCAGGATACCGATATCCACTGGACCTCTCCTCCTCCAGACACTGGAATTTCCTCGCTGTGAGAGGGCCCCTCACAGCACTCGCCCTGGGACTCAGCGAAGACAAGGGATGCACTGATACAGCGATCCTCCTCGCACTGCTTCCTGAATTCAACCCTCTTCCCGAAGATGAGAGGGAAGGAATAATTTTCATACCTCACCATAGAGCTGCTGAGACCTGTGAATGGGACACTGTTTGTGGAAATGCAGGTATCAAATACATAGATCCCAGAAACGAGTCATTGGAAGTCATACAAACCATAAGAAAAGCAAAACTGGTACTTTCAGGAGCTATGCACGCGGCTATCATTGCTGATACATTTAGAGTCAAATGGCTACCTATAACCACTTCTAGTACAATTAATCATTTCAAGTGGCTTGATTGGACGACCTCGATGAACGTCCCATACAACCCCATCTTTACGGGCCCTGGATCATTGGAGGGGAAAATTCAGCATATTGTTTACAGATATTCTTGGGCTTCAGAAACGATACCAACGGATTCAAAAAAAGCAATTAAGTATCTCAAGAAAAGAAATCGATCAGACCCCTTCCAAAAATTTCGAGCTGCTGCTATATGGAAAATAGGATCTTTCATTCAGAGGAGCCTCCAATTCAAAATATTCTCAAAGATCAGAAACCGAATAAATAACAAAGCCATGAAGGAGGCATCTACGAAGCTTAGAGAAGCATCTAAGTCCGAAGGGATGCTAAGCGAAGATGACGTCTTTCAGGATAGGCTTGCCAAGATGGAGAACCATCTAAACTCCATAATAACCATCAAAACCAACGAATAGCAATGAATACCCGATTACGAAATGGTGAAGTTCAGTCATTAGGACCAGCAAATATGCAAGCCTATCGTCTTGTTTGGTTTCAACACTTGCACAAGGCTGCTGGTACGTATGTGATACGTCGGGCAATAGCGAACGGAGAGAGACTTTTCCCAGTAAACGAAAATGGTAACCCCTGCGACGAAAATGGCCCCATCCCACTATGGGATATGACGGCGGGAGATTTAACCAAATTCATCGACACTTGCGAGGAGACGGGCGTCACATTTGTTGCAACTGAATGGGGCGCCCCGGATTTTACCACCCTATCGAAAGATCCACGGGTATGCCTCATTACTTGTATCAGAGACCCAATCAACCGTTTTATTTCCAATTTTAATTTCGATTACTACTGGTTGTGGTCCAAATCGACAAATTACAAACAATATCTGATGGAAAAAGAGATTTACACATCACCTGAGTACTACACGAGGATATTCTCTAGGAATCACACACCATCTGATCCAGTTACGGAAAACCACTTTAAAATTGCAAAGGAAAACATCCTTCTCTTCGACAAGATCATAATTGCTGAAACAGGAATGAATGATTTGGATGAACTTGGCTGGATAAATGAATCTGATACCAAACACACGACTTTTGGAGACAGATGGGCAATACTATTTTTGTTGAAAAAACTAAGATTTTGGCGCCTTATTCAGTATATTAGAGCAGTTAAACACAAACCTAGAGACCAAGCCACAATCGAGAAACTGAATAAGTTCGATATCCAATTCTATGATTTCCTCCGGAATCTTTGAGAAACTCATCTAAATCCTATCTTTCTCAAAAAGGCTAACGAGAAGCTTCTCGTCCAAAGAAAAAAGCTCTCCATTCTGCTAAGTGGATTAACAAAGTCATCAGAATAGGTTCTGAACGACTTTCGAATTTCTTTCAATTTTCCACTTTTTAATGCTTCAAAAGAGATCATGCCTGCTGCCACTTCAACATATTTCCGACTGTCACACCTGTACAACAATATCTCGCTTCTTGGAATTATTCTTTGCATCCCTTGCCGATTGGGATGGTGTACGACGCATTTCGGCGACCATGAGATAGAAAACCCAGAGTTAATCGCTCTCCATGCAATGTCAGTGTCTTCCCTGTGAATGAAATAACGCTCGTCAAAGCCTCCAATCTCTTCTAAAACCCTTCTCCTGTAAGCCATATTTGCAGTTTTGAAACGATTCCAACGATCACCAGGATGAGGGTCCATGGAAAGAAGTACGCCCTCACTCTCAGTTGTCACAGAACCTTCAATCACATCAACACCACCTACCGAGAACTCATCCAAAATAGATTCAATCCAATCAGTTGAAGGCACACAATCATCATCGGTGAAGGCCACTATGGGAGCATTCCCCCTTTTCCAACCAATATTTCTGGAAAAGGCCGGCCCTCGGTCCTCTTCCGAATCATCCACTACCTCCACTGAAGCAGGTGCTACACTCTGACACTCAAGTGCCTTTAGGCACCTATCCAAATCTTCAGGCCGTCTAAAAGTCGGTATTACTACATCCACACTCAGAGAATCCGAGTCCGATGCTACAATCTTCATGACTCACCCTTTTCAGAAAAATGAAGCAATGACGGGTCTTCATCACCCATTACATCCGTGAAACCATCCATAGTTCGCTTCCACAGCTCTTGCTCTGAATTCCACGTCAACCACCTATCAACAAATTGAGTGTGTTTCACAATCACCTCATCATCCTCAGCGATCCTCTTCAATATTTCATTTGTCTGTGCCAAAATCGACCCAACAGGACCATTCAACATATATGTGGAATATGGATTTCTTTCTTGTATCACAGTCATATGATCTCTCCAAAGTGAGAATATTACATCATACAGCCAACCGATCAGCATAACACAGAAGACCACAGTCAAACCAATAGAAAACAAACCCCAATAGGTTGATGAAACACCGAGTGTGGTTGAATCACCGTCGAATCTCCAACGCACATAAGGCCAAGTCAGAAGGGTCAGTGTGGTGACCCAAAAAGTCATTGAAATCAGAGTCTGACTCTGTTGAATCCGCCAATACTGGCGCATGACCGCTTTCTTTAGCATGGATGCCCCTCAGAGCCCGACCGTATCACCATTGTGACCAAATGGGTTTCAAGTAATTATTCTCTAAAAGCAGAAATAACACGGGGTTCCGTTGATTCGGAAGGATTTATTTCATCCATCGAAGAAACGATTACGAATCTTCTTTTCACACCATGACGACTACCGAAGTTGGAGTAGATATATTCCATGGCCCCATCTTCATCATCTGCCACCACGTCAATTGTAAATGGCTGATTTTTCACACCGCTTCGAAAAGTCCCAACCGCTCTGAATGCCTTAACCATGACCTGCCGTCGAGGGAACCTGATTTAATCCGCACGGATGGATCAAAGTACTCTACAACAAACCATCTTCATGTCCATTACCCCCCATCGTTTAGAATAGATGGCCTGCAATAGGTACCCATGGAGTCAGGCGAAGCAAGACGGATTNCCCGCCTCATCGAAGCCAACCGCTCTAGACAAGAGGCAATCAGGTCCCAATTAGAGCGCCTCTCAGCACTACTCGATGAACAATCCAGGGCCCAAGGAACTCTTGAGGCCGCTGCGTCCCAACCCAACAAACGTACGCTGATACCACTCGGAAGCGGCGTCCAGATCCCAGTGACTATTGAAGAAGGAGCTCACCCTGTCATAGACATAGGTTCAGGAGTGCAGATTGAGACAACTCATGAAAAGGCAATACAAATGTTGAATCAGAGGAATGCTGAACTGACAAACTTGATCGAAAGCATGGTAAAAGAATCAAGAGCAATTGAATCTACAATCCTAGAACTCACCAGTCAAATCCAAGAAGAAATACCGGAAACCAGCTCTGAGGAACCAACAGAACGAATGAATCAGGAATCAGTGGAAAATCAGCCGAAGAAGCGCCCACCGAGACGGAAGAGAGGAACAGAGCTAACGCTCGACGATTGAGGTGAACAAATGGGCTTCCTCAGTCGGTTCAGACGTAATGCCAACAGAATCGAGGATCCTGATGCGCTTGCAGGGGATGAACTAGGAGAACCAAAAAATCAAGTTATCAGCAAACCACTCGAATCCCTCAAACCCAACAGTCAAGACAACACAGATGGCGAGAGCGAATGGGAAACCGAGGAATCTTTGGAGGCGATTGACACCCCTTCCGATAAACGAATGAGACGACTCAAAGAGCGAACGTCCAAATCACTCAAGGCACCAGTTAAACATCCTCATGAAATTAAAACTCNCAAATTGGTCCCGAAACCATCCCAAGGACTGTCGATTGACATTAATAAAATAGTGAACCACCCCTCCCGAAGAAGGATATCAGCAACGCCTGCGTTTGAAGGAATAATGTCAGAACTTGAGACTACCTTGCTTGAAGCAGATATGGGGCACATTGCTGTAGACGCAGTGCTTGCAGAGATGAGATCGAAACTAATAGGCGCCCCTCTTCCTAAGAAAGGAGACGTAGGACACCTCCTTGACGCGACACTCGTCTCTGCGTTAGATTCGTTGCTAAGAGTTTCATATTGGGATTTCGACCAAACTATCGAAAAACTCCTANCCCGTGAAACACCAGTAATCATAATGCTAGTGGGTGTCAATGGAACTGGTAAGACAACCACTGCAGCAAAGATATCCTACAGACTAATCCAGCGAGGACTTTCCGTAGTTTTGGGAGCTGCTGACACTTTTCGTGCGGGTGCAATAGACCAGTTGAGCGATCACGCCGAACGAGTCGGTGCACGATGTGTCAAAAGCCAGAGAGGAGGAGACTCAGCCGCTGTGGCTAGAGACGCAATAGACAGTGCCACGGCTAGGGGTGATGATGTAGTCATAATCGATACAGCAGGCCGAATGCAGAACAAAACCAATCTAATGCAGGAGCTGAAGAAGGTCCACAGAGTTTCATCCCCGCACATCGTCCTATTTGTGGGTGATGCGTTAGCAGGAAACGATGCTGTGGAACAAGCAAGAAAATTCCAATCAGTATTACATTTCGACGGCGCTGTTTTGACTAAATTAGATACAGACGCCAGAGGTGGCGCAGCCCTTTCAATCGCCCACGCCACGAATAGGCCAATCGTACTGGCCGGCTCTGGCCAGCAGTATCAGGATCTGATAGATTTTGAGCCCGTGCACTTTCTGACAAAATTACTCTCTGAGGACATCGACCCATCTGCNTTCAGNATCTTTGGAGTTGATGACTGATGAGTGANGTCCCATATGCGTTGGTTGCATTGAGAGACCCGATAACCACGGGTCGCCTGAAAATGATCCTGAAACAAAGAGGATGGAAGACTGTATCCACATCAAGTAGCGAGGAAGCTATTTCCATTTACAAATCAATACGACCGAGGGTAGTATTCTTGGGAATAGATTTGCCCCCAAACGATGGACATGATACTGGTTTACAGATAAGGGCCGAAGACAACCAAGGAAGAATAGTCATAATCACTCCAAAAAATAGGGCTGAAATAGCGAACAAAACATCCATTTCTATCGGAGCCCTTGACGTTTTGACCACCCCTATCATCGCTTCCGATGTCGAAACCTCATGGCCCAATATAATGGGAGTCATACCCCCCGCGCCTGGGCTAGCAAATTTCCAACCCACCATGCCTGAACCACCGCCCCCGACGGCGCCCCCGGCATTGCCTCCCCCGACGCCGATCAATCCTACTACGACTGCACCTGAGGTAGAGCCGAGGAGAATGGGACGTAGGATAATTCGTTTCGCACTCCTAGTTTCCTCTATCGGAGCGGNTATTGCTGGGGCGATATANTCTGGATACATCCCTATTTGATAACGAAATCAATCTTCTGCACTGATCATCCTTATCGCATCGACAGCCATGCTTCCCTCAGGCGCCTGAACGATCTCAACCACCTTTACCCGCGGGTCATTTAGAAGCTCAGCATCCCCCATCAATACTCTCAGACGAATACGCCATCTGAACACGATTTCCCTTACGATTAGGAAAACGATCAGTAGGAGAACCAAAACAGCTGCGATATCTGTAAGCATGAGGTTCATACCGAGGTCTCCTCAGCATACTCCTTTGCAGCAACCGAGGGTTTTGAGCTTCTGATTATGCCCGACCCNACAATCACTCCATCAGAGCCCGCTGCAATCGCCTCTCTGGGGTGCCCATACCTCTGACCCATACGCGCCTCATCGGGGTTCAAATTGATGCCCGGCGTCAGAATCATCTTGGTGTCCCCTACAAGACCCCTCAATTCAGAAATATTACTCGTGTTGCTCCCATTCCCAATGAAACCACAAACACCGTTTATTTCACGACACGAGTCAACGACCTCTTTGCAATATTCTTCATCCAATAGATTGCCTGAACTGGACATTTGCGCCAGGACAACAACAGAACCCCTTCTGCCACACTCACTCCAAGCATCATGAATCCCTTGTATGATATCAGGCCCGGATATTCTGTGCGCAGTCACCAAATCAGCCCATTCCGCTATTCTCTGATGTCCGAGCATCTGAATTTTTGAAACATAACCTATGTCAGCAAACTTCCTATCTTCAAACAAAAGGACACCCATTTCCCTTGCCGGCCCAACCACTTCTTCCATCCATCTTTTCAGATCAAAGTCGCNTATTCCGTCAACATGGGTCTTTAGCATGCAGATATGGTTGCCCACCTCATTGAGAATATCTGATATTTCAGAGATTTTGAAGAGGTCCGCTGCAAGTATTACGCGAGTATTCCTCTCCTCCATCGATGAACGGATTTCATCAACGGATAGACACTCATAACCCNCCCTCATCCAAACGCCCTGTCATGACCAGTACCTCAAGGTTCCCGAGGATTGTATTGGAACACGTTTAAATTAGACCCTGACTAGCCAACCTCGGGTTGTATAGCCTAGAAGTGATGAAATGTCTGTTGGAATAGAGCCAATGGGGGAAATGGTCCTCCTAGAAATGGAAAACGCACCAGAGAAGACCGAGTCCGGACTCCTTCTCCCTGAGGAGGCTCGGGAGAAGATGAACGTCGGGAAGGTGGTGGCTGTAGGGCCGGATGTCGAGGGACTCAACCTCGATGATCGTGTCATATACCGTCAGTACAGTGGAACTAAGGTGGAATGGCTCGGAATAGAATACATGTTAATCAAATCCGAAGACCTTCAAGCAAAGGTGTTGGACCTTTGAACAAAAGGAGTTGAAATAAATGGCAAAACAAATGTTGTATGGAGAAGAAGCACGAAGAAAGCTACTCGAGGGTATAGACTCAGTTGCAAACGCAGTAAAAGTCACTCTTGGCCCTGCCGCCAGGACTGTCGTACTGGAGAAAAGTTGGGGTAGCCCCACCATCATTAACGACGGTGTTACTATCGCCAAAGACATATCTCTCGCTGACCCCTTTGCCAATATGGGTGCCAAATTGGTTCAAGAAGTTGCAAGCAAGACTCAAGACAACGCTGGAGACGGCACCTCAACAGCCAGCATACTCGCTCAGGCGCTTTGCCACACAGGGCTTCGTAATGTTACCGCTGGCGCAAGCCCCGTGGAGTTGAAAACGGGATATGACGAGGCGATATCCGTAGTTGTNGACCGCTTGAAAGAAATGGCAAATCCAGTTGAAACAAGTGAGACAATTCATCAAGTCGCAACGATAGCGGCAAACAACGACTCAGACATAGGATCTTTGATCGCGGAGGCCGTCGAAGCTGTCGGCCAAGAAGGCGTCATCACAGTCGAAGAAGCGAAGTCAGCCGAAACCGATCTCAAGGTTGTAGAAGGCATGGAGGTGGATAAAGGATACATTTCACCCTACTTCATTACAGATCGAGAAAAGAAAGAGGCAGTGTTGGAAAATCCCATGATTTTGATCACAGATCAAACAGTAAATAGCGCTCAAGATTTACTTCCAAGTCTAGAAGTGAGCATGCAGCAAAAGAGACCACTTCTTATCATAGCAAAAGACGTCGAAGGCGAAGCCCTTGCGACGCTCGTTCTAAACGTGGCCAGTCGCGTCGTCAAGGCAGCAGCCGTGAAAGCACCTGGCTTTGGAGATGAGCAGGGCGAATTGTTAGATGATATAGCCATCCTAACCGGAGCAACAGTACTTGCAAAAGATAAGAGCGCAGACTTGAAAGTTCAGGGCCCAACATCCCTTGGCGGTGCTGAGAAAGTAATCATAGCCAAAAATAAAACAACATTCGTTGGCGGTGAGGGTGATAAGAAGGCCATTAAGGAACGCGCAGAGATGCTAAGGAGCCAAGAGAAACTCTCCAAGTCAAAGTGGGACAAGGAGAAGATGCANAAGCGAATCGGAAAGATGACTGGTGGTGTAGCTGTTCTAAGGATAGGCGCAGCCACAGAGACCGAAATGAAAGAGAAGAAAGCCAGAGTTGATGATGCACTCAATGCAACCCGTGCGGCAATGGCCGAAGGCGTAGTAGTAGGCGGTGGTGTNGCCCTCTTGAGGGCCAGAGATGCCCTCAATCCCCTCATGGAAAAGAGCTCAGGTGATCATTCGATAGGGGTACAAGCAGTGTATGACGCTCTATCAGCCCCACTCAGACAAATCAGCGAGAATGCAGGAGAAGAGCCCAGCGTAGTTGCTGCGAAAGTGATCGAGAATGACTCAGATAATTTTGGTTATAACGCTAGGAATAAGAAATACGTAGATCTTCTACAAGAAGGAGTGATAGACCCTGTTAAGGTGNCCAGAAACGCTCTTCAGTCAGCTGGATCCATCGCAGGACTCGTNCTCACCACNGAAACNCTCGTCGCNGACGAGCCNAAACCCGACNCACCNGCNGGTGGCCCAGANATGGGCGGCATGGGNGGCATGGGCGGCATGGGCGGCATGGACTTCTGATGCAACTCATGCGCATCGTTGATGGACGTCCCGCCGGACCCCTAGTCGGGAACCACCGATGAACAACAACGTCTTGCGCGTGGATGTACTTCCGAGAATAGGGTCAGGATTGACCGACAGCCGAGCGATTTCAACGAAGAAAATAATCCCCAGAGAAATAGAAGCCCATGTGAAGACTATCAGGACCAGCTTGGGCTACACCATCCAAGGTGATTTTAATCAAGAAGAAAGAAGTAACGCAGCAATGGACCTTTTTTCAGATCCAATCATAGAAAATTACTCACTTGACGGCACGATAGCAGCGGGCATTCTTCCAGATATGGGTCTTTCAGATATCACAATTCAAGTCGGTTTCAAACCAGGTGTAACCGACAACAGAGCCATGGCCGCGGAAGATGGACTCAGAACTTTATTTCCAGGGAAGAAAACTAGTGTTGCATCGACGATATCATATCATTTTTGGTTTGTAAACAATATCCCAGATATCGAACCGATAATTGCAGTATTGCACAATCCAATGCTCGAACAATGTGCCATTTTAGATTCAGATGAAAGAGTGAACAATTTGATCCCCTTTCCCATACTCCCCGATCAGAAGAAACGCAAACCAGAAACCATAGACTTGGAGGTTGAGGATGAGGAACTTATTGACATAAGCGAGAGAGGCCTCTTGGCCCTAAGTCTGCGAGAGATGAAGGCAATACAATCACACTACAGAGATCCTGTTGTGAAACAGAAAAGACAGGATTTGGATCTACCACCAAACGCACCCACTGACGCCGAACTAGAGTGCTTAGCACAGACTTGGTCCGAGCACTGTTCCCACAAGATATTCGCAGCTAAAATCCACCATAAAGACATGGAAACCGGCGAGTCATCAACAATTGATTCTCTTTTCAAGACACATATTATGAAACCCACTCTGGACATTCAAAAGGAAGTCGATTGGCTACTATCGATTTTCCACGATAATTCAGGAGTTATCGCTTGGAATGAAAATTGGAGCCTCTGCATGAAAGCCGAGACTCACAACTCACCTAGCGCCTTAGATCCGTTCGGTGGAGCCATGACCGGCATCGTTGGAGTCAATAGAGACATCCTTGGTACGGGATTGGGTGCGAAACCGATTGCAAACACAGACGTATTTTGCTTTGGCCCACCCGATTTCAAAGGAAACATACCCAAGGGATTGTTTCACCCCTCCAGAGTGTTTCGCGGCGTTCACGCGGGAGTCAGGGCTGGTGGAAATGAATCTGGAATACCCACGGTTAACGGCGCGATTATATTCGATGAGAGATACTTAGGCAAGCCGTTGGTATATTGCGGAACGGTAGGCATAATGCCCCGCAACCTCTCTGATGGAAGGGAATCACACACCAAAACTCCCACTCCTGGCGACATCGTTTACATGGTTGGTGGGAGAGTCGGCTTCGATGGCATCCACGGTGCTACCTTTTCTAGCCTTGAGTTAACAGAAGATAGTCCAAGCTCTGCCGTTCAAATTGGCGATCCGATTACCCAAAAGAAAATGCTCGATATGATAATCGAGGCAAGAGACGAAGGATTGATACAAGTTATAACAGATAATGGCGCAGGCGGCCTTTCAAGCTCAGTCGGAGAGATGGCTGAACTGACTGGTGGAGCAGATTTAGATCTCGCAGTAGTGCCTCTCAAGCAGGCTGGCCTGAGCCCATGGGAGATATTGGTCTCAGAGTCCCAAGAAAGGATGACTGTAGGTGTAAAACCAGAGGACTGCGATTTCTTCGAGGCTCTCGCCGAGCTTCACGAGGTCGAAGCAACAGCAGTTGGAAAATTTACTGATTCAGGGGCATTCGTCGTTCGAATGGGAAACGATGTAGTGGCCCACCTACCCATTTCATTTCTCCATGACGGCTGTCCCCAATTAGAACTAGAGTCTGAGTGGTTCCCACCGAGACACGCCGAAATGATCCTTCCCGAAGTTTCACAGATGGGGAAAGCACTCACGAGACTCATAGCTAGACCCAACATTGCCAGCAAGGAATGGGGGGTTCGTTCATATGACCACGAAGTCATTGCTCAATCAGTCATTAAACCGTTCTGTGGTGTCAACCACGACGCCCCTGGTGATGCTGCTGTCATCGCTCCAATTCAGGGCCAAACACAAGGTGCTGTGATATCCAATGGAATCATTCCAAGATATTCCGATATCGATGCATATGCAATGACTGCCGCCAGTATCGATGAAGCTCTGCGTAATGCGGTTTGCGTCGGCGTCGATCTTGACCTTATCGCCGGTCTGGATAACTTCTGTTGGCCTGATCCAGTACAATCTAAAAAGACCCCTGATGGCAGGTATAAACTGGCTCAATTGGTCCGTGCAAATCGTGCTTTAGACGATGTATGTAGAGCCTACAAATTACCATGCATAAGTGGAAAAGACTCAATGAAAAATGACGCTAAGATACATGGTGAGAAGATCAGCATTCCCCCAACAATTCTATTCAGTCTGATTGGGAACCATAAGGATGTTCGAAAGGCCGTGTCAAGCGATTTCAAATTCCCTGGAGATAGGATATATTTGTGCGGAGAGACTCATCAAGAACTCGGAGCTAGCGAGATCGCATTCATGTTTAGAGAAGAGACCCAAGGAAAATCTGGGATTGGAGGCCGTGTACCAGAAATAGACACCTCTCGAAATATGGCCATGTACAGAGCCCTTACGGATGCGATGCAGAAGGAACTTGTTGCGAGCGCCCATGATTGTAGTGATGGTGGATTAGCAGTAGCAATTTCAGAGTGTTGCTTTGGCTCAGATTCCGGAGCGCGCGTGGACATATCGCCAATCATGTCCGACTGCGACCAGATAGAGCCGTGGGGAGCGTTATTTGGGGAATCGCTGGGCCGCATACTCGTCAGTGTGAAACCCGATAAATGTAAGATGTTTGAAAATATAATGACAGGCCATGCATGTTACCTTTTAGGGGTTGTTGAACAAGGGGATATAATCACAATAACACAAGGAGAAACAGCACTAATCTCCACCTCGATGAGCGCTTTACGAAATGAGTGGAAAGACACCCTCGATGGAGGTGGCCCACAATGACCCAGGTGCGTATAGCCGTCCTATCCGGCTTCGGTATTAATTGTGAAACTGAAACCATGGCGGTATTTGAGATGGCTGGAGGGAGCCCAGAAAAAGTACATGTCAATAGGCTGGTCAAAGGTGATCTGAATCTAGATGATTATCATATCATGGCGGTTCCTGGTGGATTCTCATTCGGAGATCATCTGGGCAGTGGCAGGTTGTTGGGCAACAGACTCAGATTCGGCCTTCGTGATCAGGTCAGACGCTTCGTGCGGGATGGCAAACCAGTAATCGGCATCTGCAATGGTTTCCAGGTTCTAGTAAAGATGGGGCTTCTGCCAGGTGATGAGGAAGTAACGCTCACCCAAACAGCATCACTTGCACTAAATGATAGCGCCCATTACGAGAATCGATGGGCTACACTGGAGTTTGATTCAGATAGCCCCTGTATTTGGACTAAAGATCTTACAAGAATTAGAGTACCCGTTCGTCATGGAGAGGGCAAATTCGTCACGGATGACCGAGAACTGCTTGATCGATGGGCGCTAAGAGGGCAACTCGTGGCCAGATATGTCGATCCATCTACAGAATATCCCGGCGCTACTGATCAAGTACTACCATATCCAATTTCTCCGAACCAAAGTTGGAGAAACATCGCAGGGGTTTGCGACCCAACCGGACTCGTCTTTGGCCTAATGCCACACCCAGAGGCATATCACAGCACATGGCTCTCGCCTGATTGGACGAGAGATGACGAGATTGATCATGGGAGAGCTCCTTCAATTACCATTTTCCGTAATGCTGTACAATATTCTCTCCAATATCAAAAAGAGAACTGAAGGAAGATTTTGAGGCCCCCTCGTAATAATCATTTTTAGGAAGGCGCTTTGTATAACCAGACTAGTCGACGAGTGTGTCGCAGCATCTACCATGCCGAGACAGAGTCCCGCTTGATGATCCCTTGGAGCTCCACCCTCTTCCAGATTCAACCTCATGGTCTGGGTCCATTGCATATCTTGACCGAGATGGGGTGCTGAATATCGGGTCTGAAAATTATGTCAACTCCCCCTCAGAGGTTATTTTGCTCCCAAATGTAGCCAATTGCATCGCAAGATTACGCAGATCTGGCATACGAATCGCTGTTGTAACGAATCAATCTCCAATTGGCAGGGGGTATTGGGATTCTGAAAATCTAGCACTTATTCATGACCGGATACAGAATCTACTCTTACGAGAAGATAAAGACGCGATTCTAGATTTGATACTCCACAGCCCCTATCTCCCAAATCAGAATGCGTGGGCAAGAAAGCCCAATCCTGGCATGTTGGAGGCGGCCCGTCAGCTGATTAATCATGCAGAATCGGCTAAAAAATGGTCCGAGTTGTCGATGAGATTTGCCGGTGATTGGATTGAAAGACCATCCGAGGCAGATTCAGTCATGGTAGGCGACAGACTCTCAGACATGGAGGCTGCAAAGGCTTTCGGGGTCAGATCTCTGTTATGCCCTGAGGAGATTGGGCTGTCAGCGGTCATAAATGAGATTATACCGCCTGAAATCCAGTGACCTGGTAAACGGCGACAATGCAAAGCAAGAAGGCCACGAAGAGTCATTTTTTGGCGCCCCGACCGGGATTTGAACCCGGGTCGCAGCCTCGACAGGGCTGCATGATAGGCCACTACACCATCGGGGCTTGCTTCTTGAGCGAGTTGGGGATTATCTTTCAATCTGCCCCTCGGCCATACCTTTCGATTCTAGTGCAATGTATTGATGGCCCGCCTAGACAACAACTCTACCATGAGGAAGCCCCCCCTCGTCATCGATGTCATAGATAATGGTGGTCAATGGACACATAGAGAATGGCGTATGCTTCGATATCTTGGCGTTGATACTAAGATATTTCCAAATGACACGCCGCTCGATGAATTGAGGGACGTCGATGGTTTGATCCTTTCTGGTGGAGCAGCACGAGTGGGGTTAACTGGGGAGCTAGGTCGTTGTGCCGAATATCTAACATTAGAGGTCCCAATTCTTGGAATATGTGCAGGCCTCCAATTCATGGCTGGTTTCTACGGTGGGAGAGCCGCAGAAGCCAATGAGCCAGAATTTGGAGCAGCGACTATGAAACTTTCAGATGATCCCGGCCCCTTGTTCTCATCCACCCCCTCAGAACAAATCGTATGGGAGAGTCACAATGATGAGGTGGTGGATGTACCTGATAATTTCAGGATAACCGCGTCCAGCGACTCTTGTCGTGTACAGGCAATGCAGAATGAATCCGGCGATCGTTTAGGGGTCCAATTCCATCCAGAGGTCAATGATTCCGAGTTTGGCGAGACAATATTCAGAAACTTCGTTAACATATGCGATAGAGCCCGGAAGACCGACTAAGACAATGGGCAGGTTGAAGAAGGCTGCCAAACCGGCGCATCTTATGACGAACCGCATGACTTTGTACAAGTGCCGTTCTTGCAACCGAACAGACAGGAAGCCTTTCGATGCAGAAGGACCTGCCACTTGCAATCACTGCTCATCCCCTATGGACCCACTGGATATCAGATACAGATGCGTCCGATGCGGCCATATCGAGTTCATAGAGATAGGCACCACAGGCAAATCCTGCCACAAGTGCGGCTATCGAATCTTCGTGAAGCCCCGAAAAGAAGGTCCCGACGGTATCAAAACTCTACGGGCAGAGTAACGCGGACTTCAAGACCCCAGCCACAATAGACAGTACGTGTCTGGTTGGCTTGTCGATCATGCCCCTCGAACTTTTGAGCAGTTTGCAGCCCCTCCCCGGGTTGTTGAGCGTGTAACTGCAATGTCGCTTCTACCTCAACCCCCGCACCTCCTCATAACAGGTCCTCCCGGTTGCGGTAAGACCGCCCTTTGGCGTCTTTATGCGCGTCAGGTATTAGGCCCCACATGGGCTTCGACCGTTCATGTTAGAAACATTAGAGACATGAAGAGGAAATCTGGCGCGATGGAATCGTTTGAGACATTCCTCCGGCCGGAAGGAAAAGAATCATCCGATACTCTTGCTGGCAGGATGTCTCTTGCAGCGTTTTCCAGCCGCAGGGAACACAGTTCCAATGACGACCCACCGCCCGCCGGCAAAGAAACCGAATCAAAAAGTGCACAACCTCTGAGCCGGCTGATCATCCTGGAAGACGCAGATCACATGAGTATGAAACGGCAAGCCTATCTCCGGAGAATGCTAGAAACTGCGGGCCCCGCCTCCAGATTCATATTTACAGCTCGTGCACCATCTGCTATCATAGACGCACTAAGATCGAGAACACAGATGATTCGACTGCCTGCTTGTGAGAATAAAATGCTCAAGAAAACACTAGAAGCAATAATCGATGCTGAAGGTGTTGACCTGGAAGATGGCATTATTGATGATATCCTATATACCAGCCAAGGCAATATTCGCAGAGCCATATTCATGCTCGAATTGCTTTGGGTACACGGCAAATTATCCGATCGATCATCAATTCACGATTTAATTCAGGGAATCACCATGAAGGCGGGCAGGGATATCATAGAGATGGCCCTCCAAGGCAAGGTCGTCGGCTCAAGATGGTTAGATAGAAATGGTAGAAGAATCAAAGTAAGAACGGGAGCTGTTGCTGAAGTAGACCGTCTTTTGGATGATCACGGCCTTGAGCCAGAAGATGTCATCGATCAGATACATTCAGCCCTCGTCGGCCGACGGCTCCCACTGAATGACTTACTTAGAAGCGAGATACTGCAGGCTCTAGCCAAATGCAGCAGAGATATCCAATTACATACCCATGCACGGATCCATTTCGAAGATTTTCTACACCGCGTCGCTGAAATCGGACGTAACCGCATCATAACAACATAATGGCGGGCGCGGCAGGATTCGAACCCGCGGTCCCCGGCTTAGGAGGCCGGTGCATTATCCAGGCTATGCTACACGCCCGTTCCGCCCCAGGCCGCCTCATTCAAGAAAGCCTCCTATCGAATAGCCAAATTTTCGCTTCAACGAGCGATGACCTCAAACACATTCAGCAAAAGGGTCGGCCGAACCACATATGGATCTGCCAACACCTTACGCCGAATCCGAAGAGAAACAGTCTTCGGTTTCTTCAGCGATGGAAAGAAGAATATTGTCCAGGGACAAATGGAGAGGAAGATGGACAAACCTCACTACGAATCCAGTTCTTCGCTTTATGAGGTACTTGCTCGCTTTCGCTCTTCCAGTATCTATCGTAGCCTCATCAACTTTCTTGGACTCAACTTTTCTTAACACTTCTAGAATAATGTGGTTGATCTCTATCATTTTGTTTGTCCCCCCCTTGATTGCATCTTCTTATGCAAGAATGGCCGCCAAAGATCGGTTAGAGCTTAGGAGACAGGGATTCTCACTCAGAGAATCATATGTCGGTGTTGATAGAATATTGAATCAACTCGAAGAGAATAAGCTCAGGGAGAGAACCAGGGTTTCTGCAGCTGTAGTGGGTTTCGTACTCGCTTCAACCATCTCTTCCACTCCTCTTCAAACAGATCTTTCGTTAACTCTTCTGGGTCTGACCGCCATCTTATCCATAGTCATTCTATTTGCAACACTATCAATTGAAAATCAAAAAACAATGGATACTGGAAGCACTCCCTTGTTGAAACTCCACACACCATCTCTCCACGACACTCTTGCTGAGCCTCTGCTAGTCGATCTAGTGTATGCGCACCTTGACCCTGAAACTTCTAGCAGATGGAACCTCTGGATGGAAAGAATAAGTAAAGGGGTAAGACGACAACAGCAATCAGAAGATGCGATTGAAACAGTATTGAGAGCCATCTACCTCTCAATGATCGGAGAGATTGAACAGAATGAAAAAGATAGGATTTGTTCAGAGGTCCTGAATTCCAGATCCGTAGAACGTCTAAGAGAAAGACACGTGCCTTTTAATTTTGAACAACTCGAAATGCTATTGAGTCACGTCATTGAAAGGAAACCAGGGCTTTTCCGACTCTTGTCTAGAACAATACAGAGAGAATCAAGACCCCGTAAATCCGATACATGGATACTAGATGCGGACCTTCCACCGAGGGCAATGCATGGTGAGAGCGACCTTTTCGTTTTAGCAAGCCCAGATCAGAATTCCTCCAGGCCGTTTGAAATCGATATAATCACCGTTGAAGGAGAACCTGAGATTCAGATAATTCGCCTTCCCCCTATCGATCGAAGTGTAAGGCCTGGTAGAACTGACGGTACAGATGGTTGGAACAGATTCAACGAAATTATCGACAATTCACACATTCTCTGGATCGGCATGGCGTGGAATAAATCAGGACATGAGGGCCGTTCAGTTCAAGTCAATCTTCTAACGGAGAATGAAACTACAGTCAAGTCACTCGTATTGTGGACGATAATGGAAGACGGAGACGGATTCATATTCAGTACAATTAGAAATGCAATCAAAGAAGTGTATTCTATGATCACTAGAACCATCATTCGATAACGAACGAAGCGTCATGTTCATTCAGAACACTTGTCTGGAGCTGACTGAACAACATGGAGTCGTGGGACGTATTGGTCATAGGAACCGGACCTTCAGCACTTCGCGCTGCAATTGAGTCTAGCGATTCCGGTGCCAATACTGTCTTAGTTCACCAATCCCCAGGCCCAATCATAAGTCCATCCACCGCCGGACTTGCCGCATCTCTAGGGGAAACCACTCCTGAAGCCCACATCGAAGACACGATTGCGCTAGGAGATGAGAGTACGAATGAACAAGCTGTTAGAAGAACATGCTCTTCATCGGTGGAGATTCTTTCTGAGCTAGAGCGATGGGGGATGATACTACGGAGGGACAAAGGTGGATTACCCCACCTTTCATCAGTGCCAGGACACGCCGTACCTCGACTTTCCGGCGCAGGGGACGCTACTAACAGATACATAACACAGATTCTGGATGAACAGGTTCTGAAGAGGTCTATTCAAAGACGACAGAATCACATTCCACTCTCATTGGTGATGGACAACAGCCAGATTCGAGGAATTGTTGCGCTAGACTTACTTGATGGGAAAGTAAAGCCATATCAGTGCAAGGCAATAATATTGGCCGATGAGGGCTACCAAGGTCTGTGGTCCAATCCTTCTATCGGCTCAGGAAATGCGATTGCGTTGGCAATAAGAGCGGGCATCAGCCCACAGAATTTGCAGAAGGTGCCTCTCCATCCCATGGTTATCAGAGGAACGAACGTTCCAATCCCCTTCGAGATTCTGGATGTCGGTGGAAGATATAGATCTGAATCTGGTGAAGACATTGACCCATTGAGCCATAAAGAAGATGCGGTAGTAGATATGAGATTTATTGATAACCAACATTCAATTTGGTTCGATTCGATTAGAAAGACGATTCTGGACTCCACAGGACTGGATACTTCCATTGATGTAATTCCAGTAAAACATCAGGTTATGGAAACCACCGGCGGGATTCCTGTGGACGAAAAAGGGAGGGTCACAATCGAGTCAGGCAAGATGTGGGCAACAGGCGTTTATGCAGCAGGTCCATCTGCAAGCACTGGGTTTCACACCTCATCGATATTACCAGGAAATACCATGTTAGAGAATCTTTATACTGGTTCATTAGCAGGAGGAGAGGCAGGAAAATGGTCATTAAACTGTGAGTTTGGAGGTTCGAAGGACATCCTCCAAAGTGTAGATTCGGCCAACAAAAGAATTGAAGATTTATACAAGGAATCAGGAGACTCAGTTGGCGCCGCCGAGACAAAATTAACAGGGCAGGCGAAGTCTTTCTTAACTGGCAGTGCAACTGTTGAGTCCTTGATCGAAATCGCAGAGAAAACTGTTAACACAGTGAAAACAACAACAAATACGCGAGTCATGAATCAGGAGATTATAGGAGCTTTGAGAGTCCAAGATCTTGGCACTATCGCAGCATCATTCACAATGTGATCGTATGAGTGAACACACGCTTTTCACCAGAATAATTGAAGGTGAAATACCATGCTACAAACTGTATGAAAATGATCATGTGTTCGCTTTTTTAGACATAAATCCACTTGCAAAAGGACATACCCTACTCGTGTCTAAGGAACCAGCACCCACGATTGATCAGCTTAGCCCAGATTCCGCAGCGGCCATCGGGAAAGCATTGCCGATCTTATCCCGTGCAATCAAAAAAGCCACGGGAGCAATCGCATACAACATCATTCAGAATAACGGGAGGGAAGCTGGCATGACCGTTCCGCATGTTCATTTTCATATAATTCCGAAGTATGCAGAATCTAAACACTCATTCACATGGCAACCAGAATCATTAGAGCCGCTTGAGGGGCAGTCCATTGCCGCTGCTATTCAACTCGATATCAATGAGTGAATGCTTACAACATCAGAGGGCACATGAGGGGTTAGCATGGACGGCAAGCCCGAGGCCTTGGCTCCGGAACTTTCCAGTAGCGCGAGGCGGATAGATACTAGCAAGCTCAAATCGGTTCCATGGGACCATTCAGGAAAACACCCAGGATCGATAATTGTGTGGTGGCTATTCAGAGCAATGATATCCATCGGCCATCGAATTATTTTCAGGAACTCCAAGGCTGATGAAGTACCTGAAATAGGCGGCGGCAGAATATCAGTATCAACCCATATTAATGGATTAGTGGACCCTTTAGTCATAGTACACAGCCAAGATCGAAGATTTACAGCGCTGGGGCGTCATGATTTGGTTACAAGACCGATACTAGGTTGGTGGACACGAGGTCTCGGTATACAACCAATCTTGAGAAAAGCGGAGATGGACGAAGGCATAACTAATTCAGATTTCGCAGGAGAAATAAATAAGAGGAGTATGTTAACCGTTTCAAATTGTATTTCTAACGGTTATTCTGCTGTTGTATTTCCTGAAGGGACCTCACATCAGGATCCAATTCTACACGGTTTCAAAACTGGGCCATTCCGTACGGTTTTCGCAGCTGCTGCGTTGGCAGAAATTCGAAATCTTCCCCAACCACATCTCCAACCAGCTGGTCTCCACTGGAGAAATCATACAAAATTTAGAACAGACCATCACGTCGAGTACCTCGATCCGATACCTATTCCAAATCCATATTCTCAGGAGCAGGCCCAATCTTTGTTGAATGGAGAATGGGTCGAACCGCCCAAATCGGAAGTTATCGCCATGCGTGATTCAGTATACTCAATTCTCAAGGAAGCAGTTCCTGACGCTCCTGATTGGGAAACACATCGTGCATGGATACTCTTGGCCCACAGAAACTCGCAGGCCCCTATTGACGATCTCCACCAGGAGGTATTGGAAACAAGAAAGATAAGACAAGAATGGCGAGAGGGAAATATTCCCCAAGAACTGCAAGAGAAGGCAGTAAATGCAGCCAAAATATTACATGAACATGACTTAGACGCACGTGATTTGAATGCAGAGGGTCATATCATAAGGAAAAAAACCAGCATACTCTATCTGATTCTCGGGGCTTCTGTCATGTTAGTAGCAATGCCAGTTTTCACATTGAGTACATTCCCTCAGGCTATACTTGCATGGTGGCTGGGAGATAGGACGGACGAAGGAATCGACGCGAGAACAACATACCACCTGATGGCTGCGATGTTTTCATTGCCCCTTTTCTGGCCATTGATTGCTATTCTGTGGACTGCTTCGGCCTTTTTATTCTACAACCTCCCACTCCAATTCATACCCCTGTTCTTCATTGTGCTCTTCCCCATTTTCTACCTGGCAGCCATTTTGATGGCTCTGGGTTACGATTCTGTAAATGATTTCAGAAGAGATCGTAGAAGGGCTGCATTAATCCGAAGTCCATCAGCCAAGACTCTTCGTGATAGCATCATTATGATGGACGAGCATCTCGTTGCCCTCAAATAGGACGATTCACAAATTCATGTCGTGGATGCAAAGGATGCCTCTGCGGCTATCCGCACGTGGCTCGATGATGAGAACTCCGAATACAGGGTTGTTGACGACGGAAAAGCACAATTGCACCTCCATGTCAAATATCCTCCTACAAAAGACGGCCACGTTTTCAACATCGTGATACCAAAGAAGAGATCACTTGTGTTGGTGTACTCGATCACTCGAGTCGATCAGGGACAACAAGACGAGATGGTGACCTATGGTGACGAGGATCTAATCGGATGGAAAGGTTGGCTACATGAGATTAGAATGCATCTTACAAGATCAACTTTAGATTGGGTCCTGCATGTCGGCAAGGAAGACGAACAGAATAAGCCCGGACCGCTCCAAGCGTTCAATATATCACGTCCAATTTGGTTTGATGGACTCACTCAAAATGAACTTATGCAGACAATGAGGAGCGTCTGGCTGACAAAACTCTCCATAATACACCAAATAAAATTTGATTATGGCAAGGGAATAGGTAAACCCGGGCCGGTAGATGACTGGAAAGGTAAGAAACCAATATCCAGATCTGGTCAAAACTCAGCGCTAAAATCTGCTAAGGTGGATTTCGATGAGCAAGCCGGATTCGGCCAGAGCTTCGATCCAAGTGAGTGGGTCTAGTCAAATCTGACCCGAGTGGGTCGACATTAAGTATGGTTAGAGTTGCATTCAGCATACTGAGTGGTATCCATGCAGAATAGAAAGAAGCGTTCCAGCATAATGATGACCTTGCTTATGCTTTCAAGTATAGTCGCTGCAATGGGTGTTGCAGTCCCGGTACAAGCCAGCGAAATTGTTCTTACAGATGCAATTAACATCGTAAACAGCGGATCAAATTCAGATTCGATGGTCGCTGTCGACTCCGACTCAGAGGGAAACGTACACTTCGTTTGGAGCAGGAACACCCAGCACCTGTATTACAAGATGTTAGGCCCATCCGGCGAGACATTGATCTCTGAGACACAAATTTCCAATCCCGGGGCACACCAAGCATGGCACCCAGACGTCGCAGTCGATTCTGAGGATAAGGTGCATATCGTCTGGGCTGACAGATCTGGACAATGGACAATCTGGTATCAGTTGTTGGACCCTGCAATGCACGAACAAGACGGTTCGAATGCAATTGATGGATTGAACGGCATCTCCATAATTGATGATTATGAAATAAGAACCGGGAGCCAAGATAGGGATTGGCCTGCTGTGGCTGTAGACTCTTTGAACAATGCACACATCGTTTGGCAGGATAACAATGACCCGTTGGACCTCTATTACTCACAGACTCAGATTTATTATGAAATGATTGAGATAGACGCCTCTAGCCGGGAAGCCCAATCAAAGATAGACGCAACACTTCTGACACCAATAATCGGTATGAAGGGCCATCCAGATATCGCTGTGGATAACGACGATTTCGTTCAGGTGGTTTGGGACGACACGAGGGGAGGCAAAGTCGAGATGGTCGTGCCAATCGACACCTCTGGATCGATGGGAACTGAATGGGCAGACATGTGCACAGTCTTCTATGGAGGACAATTCTCATCTGGCGGCAATTTCATCGGCCTCAAACCCATGTTGGAGCAAGCTAACATGACAGTATTCGAAACACTATACGGAATTGGAGGGGTACAACAGGTTGCTGCTGCAACTTCAGGCTACTGTACCACAGCATACCAGACAGGAGGATCAGGAAGCCAGGGGCCTCGCGCGAATCACCTTGGCCAGACTCCTGCAGATACATCTGGAGGCATTCGAAAGCTGACCGGCGCGGTACTGAACAACGCCGCTATATCACTAAGTTACGATGGAGGAGGCCAGGGGTCGGAAGCTTGGGGCCCCTCATCCACATGGTCCTGCCTCTCATGGAGAGACGCGCAAGGAAGACTCGGTAACCTTGCTAACCCCCCAACAACAGAGGACCACCGATGGAATCCAAATGCTACCAAGATCATCATACCAATATCTGATGAGAATGCTAATGACGGATCCCCGGAGGACGCAACTGATCGCGAAAGCGTGAACGAGGCACACGACGCATGTGTCCTAGCAGGAATATCTCCAGTGCCCCTCTGGGCCGGTGCAGATGGTAGCGTAGGTTCTCAGATGAGAGACCTTGCTGAATGCCCCAATAATCAGCCCGGAACACCTTCAGTGGCTAGATATTGCCCTGGAGGAGCGCCTAGAACAACACATGCCGAGGGAGCAGTTTATGCATTCCCAACAGGATCGTCTTCAGCAGCTGAACTCCAGTTCATGGTGGAGGCACTCATATATTTGGCAACAAATGCTTCTCGTGAAATATTCATTTCAGTACTCGATCCATATGCCCTTCTTGATAACCCATGGGTCGGTTTCGCCCCCGGTCAGTCTGCTACCCGTTGCGTACCACAGTGTTCAGCGACCTCCGGGAGTAGATATTACATCGAAGACGTAGGCCCCTCCCTCGATCTCCAAGGATACGGACATCTCGTAGTAGTAAACGACACGCGCGTCACACTCCAAGATGCATACAGCCTTCACCCACAAGTCGCTCTTGATAGCCAAGGTAACACGCACATAGCCTGGATGGATGGGAGGTCCTATGGCTTCGAATTAGATGTCAATTACGAGATTTTCTACACACGCCTCAAACTCAAGGGTGCAGGACAGTGGGATGGGGCTAGCGACGGATTACCGGCGTTTGGTATCAAGCAAATCATGGATTCTGCGATTTCCAATGTCGAAGGATTGGATTGGTTCGACGACAACCCAGACAGAGGCCCATATGAGGCTACATCATATCTTCCAGGCATATTGGTTGATGACTTCGACAACATACACATCGCATGGCTCGATAACAGCAACAAATCCCAAGGTGAGACGATCATGTATACTCGTCTCAACAGCACAACTGACCAATATCCCAACGGGTTCCCCACGCTGAACAATCTCGCTATAGCTGTATTAGATGAGTGGGAGATATTCGAGGTATCCACATGGGAATCTGGTAAACTAGGCCCTAATTCTCCTAGAAACCCACAACTTGGGAACCCTCCGGCATTTTCTAATGACCTTGGAAGCGGAGCCCATGTTGCTTGGTCCGACTCAACCAAATGCGGAGAAGCAAACAGCCCTAAACAGACGTTGTGCTACGTCCACGTTCTAACAGGGCTTGTCGACGTCGCACTCGCACCCTCTGAGACATATTATCACGTAATTGAACCGGGTGAGAGCACTATTTACAATCTAACTATCGACAATCCAACACCTGGCCCATCCGATCTCGTGGCAGATACATTCCGCCTCACTGTAGAGGACGTCCCTATGAATTGGAGCGCTACTCTCTATTACGCATCCAATCACACACCGATTTTTGAATCCACACCCATACATCTCAAGGGTAACTCTAACGGAGAAAACCTAGTTCCTCTTTACTTGAGGGTAAGGGCTCCTACGATATATCAAGCCGAAGGTGACCAATTAGCAGAGATCAAGGTAAGAGCAGTTTCATACAAAGATCCAGCCATCGACGATGAAAGGCAACTCGTGATCTTGATGGATGTAGTCCACGGAATCGATCTATCAACAATCAACAAAAATATCGATGTCGAGCAGGGTGGTTCAGGTACCTTCTCCATAATTGTCAGAAATACAGGCAACGTTTACGATACGTTTGCTTTCCATGACCCATCCACACTTGATGGCCAAATGGAGTGGGGCCTACAATTCGGTTGGGGTGTAGATTTCCCCACGGAAGTATCACTCGATCCAGGCCAGGCAGTGACTAAGAATCTCAGAGTGACCATACCAACTTCACAGACCCCTGGAACTTATGTGATATACCTCAAAGGATGGTCCACTGGAGAACCGATATTCCAAATCGATCATGGCACATATGATGTACTCGGTCTATGGATAAACGTCTCAGTGAAGACATCTGGAAACATAGTTTTCAAGATACCAGATGGTACGAACTTGAACGTCCTACCCGGTGACTGTGCTGAATTCGACATAGAGGTTACAAAAAATTACTCTCCAGGGTCTTTGATATTCACCACGCCAGGTGGACCATCGGAGAGACCGTCAGACATCTCTCAGAGTGTGTGGAGGTACGATCATTGGACCGTAGACTTGGATTTTTCAAGCGCACCTGGTGGTAATGGAATACCAGAAAACGCTCCAAGATATTGGGCAGTTGTCGGAAATCCATACGTGGTCACTGCGAATATGTGTTCCCCTTACAATGCAACAGCCGGCTTCGGGGAATCCGTCGTGGTCAAAGCACACCTCGAAGGAACACCAGAGGTGAGGGACTCTGCGTTGCTTCTAACAAACGTGATCCAAGTCTACGATCTTGAAGCCGAAGTCGACTCTAATGTCCTAGAACTCTACCCAGGGCAAGCATATCCTTTGTCCACCGAAATTACGAACATCGGCAACGGGCCTGACCGTTTCGACATCACGGTCGAGTCAGTTACCGGCCCAGAAGGTGCATACATTTGGGATATAGAGATACCAAGAGTTTACTTTGGAGAACTTTTGAGGGACGAATCAAAAGAATTTGATTTGATCATCAACGTCCCAGAAAAGACACTTGCGGGGACATACAGCGTTGTGTTGAACGTACTTAGCGAAGAACCCTATGAGGGTACCAAAGTTAGAGAGAACATCGAATTACAAGTGGAAATCTCAGAATTTCACGATCTTAGGATTACGCTAGATCCTGCCATGGAATCCAAAATAAAGACCAGTGCTCCCGGTAGAACAGTCCGCTTCCTGATGAACCTCACAAATGCCGGAAACGTTCCAGATACACCGATGCTGCACAACCACACAAAATTAGGTGGAGGGGGAGGTTGGGATTCAACTCCAGGAATGAATACGCTTTCTAAATGGATGATCACTTACGCACTGGTAGAGGATTTCGACACAGAATTTCCAAAAGAGGCGCCATGCCTTCCTCCCGAGCCGAGCATAGCACCAGAACCGGATGCATGTTACACTTCGACAACGAGTACCGTAACATTCCCTGAGATGGATGCATTCACAACAATTCAATTTGTGGCAATAATATCGATAGATGACGAAGCACAGTTAAGTGACAGATTAATTGGAATAAAAGCAACATCAATACATGGCTCAGCTGCCACCGACGGCGATTTCGACGAGACTCCTGAATGGGACGATTCATGCACCCTTGACGAGAATAAGGACGGCCTTCCAGATAACTACCCACCGGCATGCGATTCCAATGAGCAGGTCCTCCAATTGATGCTTAGAGCACCTGATCTTAAGATACTGTCAGCAGATGCCCCGCAGTCCAGAGCAGCGGTTGGCGAAATGATTTCTGTGACAGTCAAGTTACAAAATATAGGAAACATACACGCTACAGATGTCAGCGTAATTCTTTGTGCCGATCAGAGCCCATCCGACATTCGAAAGAATGGCTGCGATGAGGACAACATCGTCTACAGGCAGTTAATCGAGGCAGTTATGCCGGTGTCTCAGTCCAGTAATCAAGAACTCTTGGAAATATCTCTGCTTTACATTGTAGAAGCGGGCTCTCAGGACGTAATAGTGTATGTAGACCCAGACAATAATATCATAGAGTCCGATGAATCAAACAACTACTGGTCTCTAACCGATAAGATGGGTTCCAATAATCGATTCCTCGACCCGCTACTGGAGGCCGTCGCAACTTACTCCGTTCCTGTGATTATCATCGGGGCAACAATTGCCCTCGGAGGAGTTGCTGTAGTCGTCATTTGGGGCCGAAGAATAGAGGCTATGAAAGAATACGCCCAGAAGAGGAGTATGATGGTCTATACTGATGAAGATATGGAATTTTAGTCAACGTACTAGCCACCAGGGAAGAGGAGTGCCCTCCCCTCCAGCGATAACATTCCCTTTGCTTCTTGCTAGATCTCTGATTAGACGATCGCGTAAGCCCGCCATGATGCCTTCAGCTTGTGAGGACTGAATTCTGATACTCTGCGAGAAGAGATCAAGATCGACAGGACGCCTTGGCTGATCTAACATAGCATGAGCCAATTGGCGCTCTTCATAATTATCTGTCAGCTCTTCGATACTCGGCGCCACTTTCATCATAACTTGTTGATGCAGGGCAACTAAAGCATCTCGCTGCTCGTCCAACCTTTCAAGGCGCGTCTGCAGTTTTGAAAGAATTGACATAGCTTCATTCATAGGTATTTTACGACGAGTTCCCATGGTGTCGATTACATCTTCCAGACCTTCTGGAAGTTTTGAGGAAAGGCGTATTGGACCACCAGAAGGCATCATTTTACCACTTGCTTTGAACAGCCTAGGCCCAAGGTCCAGACGCAAACAGAATGACTCTGTCACCTTGTACACTTTCTTGGGCGGCCCCCCCTTTTCTGAAGGAACAGTATCCACTGAGACGAAACCAGCATCTTCTAGAATTCCAAGGTGCTTGACTACGGCTTGTTGGCTAATTTGAAGCAGGTCAGATAACTGAAGAGCGTAGTGCGGCTCTCTTGTAAGCAATTCTAGTATCTCTCTTCTCGACTTATTTTCGAGAATTGAGAGGACATCGTCGAACCCGGGCATGACTTACCAACCAAAGGTTGGTTAGTGCCGACCCGGATAAACCATGCGTGACAAATCTAACCTTCGTCCCAGGTTTGCCAATCACCCTCAGCCTCTTCTAATCGAGAACCTGCATCAGAATCACGCACTTTTTCGACTATGTCCTCAGCCTCAGAAACCGCTTCCTTCCACGGATCTGGGGTAGAATTTACAATCACCTCTTCCTTTGATATGTCATTCACGGATCTGAAAACTTCTTCAGTCGTTGGAATACCTACATTAGAATCGAATATCAGTATTTTAGGCTCTTTCTTGGTAGATTTCGAAGACCTAAATAGACCAACTATACCCAATGTTGCCATGAGTGGAAAAAGGCAACATGAGGCGGCCATGATTTGCACAGAGGACTCCTTCCACAGATTTTCCCCTATGCCTACCATATCTACGAGATACAACAAGGATGAACCATCATTCTCAAACACATAATCGCCTTCTGGACCCGGTCCAAGTTTAGTTAAAGGCACATACACTCTCTTCCCATCCTCACTGGTTAGAAAGGTATCATACCATTTTGGCGAAGTGCCATTCACAACCGTTCCATTGATTCTTATTGTAACGCTGGCATTGGAAGATTCACTATTTTCAGAATAAACCCAAATCTGATCATATTCATTCAGGACTATGGAAAATGATTCTCCTGATTCTACTATACTAAGGCTATTTTGCTCAGGATCAAGATCGCCATAACCATCAAAATTTGAGTAAGATATAGCGAATGTGACTACACAAACAAGACTAGCCACGAGGGCAATGAGGGGATAGCTCAGACGCGCCATGCACCAATCACAACAAGCTCTGATTTGGAGTTTAGCCGATGACAAGTCCTAGTTTCTGCTGTAACTTCTCTGGAAGATATGTGTCAGTGACAAAATCAAGACCATACTTGGCGAGAGATTGCTGTTCAGCTTTCTTTCCAAGATCAAGCATCAAATCAATTTGATCAATCCACTCCTGACTTTGAAATCTAGGGTCGCTCTTCTCCGCTTTCAATGCCTCTATATCTCTGGGCGTCAACTCATCAGATGGAAGATCATATGCTTCTATATCCCCAGATTCTATACCAAGATATATTGCACTCGGGGTTGCTAAATATTCCGAAATATGAGCTGTTTTAATCGCACCATATGCAATAGAAGCAAATATTCTGAAAGACCAAGGATCAGCATCAGTAAAAACAACAATGGGTATTCCCCACTCTTCATTAATCCTCTTCATCACACGTCTAGTGGAACGAGCTGGTTGCCCTTTCAAGTGAATCAAACCACATCTTGCCAACTCATCAAATCCATTTTCTACAAGCCGATCAAACATCCCCCCCGTCTCGATTGCCATCATGAAATCAATATCGTGTTCTATCAATTGTAATTTTTCAGATTCCACGTTGTACGGAACTCCATAACCCGAATCGCCGACATCATCTCTGCAGTTTATTCTCATCCACTCTCCACGTCGATTTTTCTCTTGGAACGTAAGATTTCCGATTATTCTAGCGCCATCCTCTTCCGGCCTTAGTTTGAAATCCTCCCTAAGACATCCTGTCACAATCTCCAAGTCTTCAGCAAGGTTGTTACTTTCGTTTTGAGAGCTAAATTTTCCATATCCCCAACCCTCAGAGATGTAGTACATCTCCCTTAGTGTTGATGATTTTTTACTTTCAATCATGTCTTCCATGAATTCTGTGACATGCAGTGCCCTCAGAAGTTGATGTGCAGAACCTAGACTGGTTGCATCTCTAATCGTCTTCTTACTGCCATATTTGTACACACTCAACTTCTCGTCGAAGGCTATATTTTTCTTTGATCTAACTGGCAGAGTCATTCTTGGTGGCTCCCCCCTCATCATTCTATCATGCATTTCCGCTGCAACCGCATGAAGCGCATTTACTGTCTCTTCCTTGCTTCGAGTTCTATCTTGCACAACAACCACCATCAGAATAGCGTATTACCGCTTTTCCACTCCTTTTTTTCATCCGCCTCGTTGAATGAATCTCTCTCTGACGCTACCTCAATCACCTGACGCTGAACAGGAGCCACCTCTACGAATTCCTCCACCACTCCTTTGAGACCTTCTTGCTTTCGAATCTCTTCTAACAAGGACTCGTCTATTTTTTCAGAGCCTATTATTTCCCCATTACCTCGGAAGAATACTTCTGCCTCTTTCCAATCTCCGTGCGCCAGACCCTCCACTGCGAATGATATTTCAGTCATACTGCCTGGATTTATCGCATCCAATCGCCATGCCCAAAGCCCTCGAGTTTCTTTACGCCCTCCCCTTTCATTTTCGATCAGCCTAACCCCATCTCTTTCTGGCCATTTTACAATAATGGTATACGCCCTTGCTCTTGCTGTGTAATTGTAAACTTTTATCGAGCATCTGGCCAACTTTTTCTTTGTATCCCATATCACATCTTCCTCACAAAAAACGGCATTCATGATTTTGGTTATTATTGGGGACAGATCTGGCTCAGGACGTCCAAGCATGGATGAGGATTTGATAGCGATTTCTGGCAGTATCTTATTGATCAAGTCAAATTTCTCTCGAGATTTCTCTCTTTGACCAATCCTTTTCCTATGTCCTTGAAGCCCCCTCCCCACTTCGAAGAGCGCCCTTCGCAGCTCTTCGAGAACTTCTTCATTTTCCGAGACAGCCTCTTTTGCTTCGCTAGTAAACTGAACATTGGTTGAAGCCAGATGCACAAGTATTGCAGCTGGGCCCTTGGGCACTCCCTTTCCACCTGTCTGCTCAAGACCATATCTCCGCCAATCTATTGATTCGATCCCCTTCGTCAGTAAACATCCTCCTTGTTGATACATCAGGGGTACCCTGTTTGCGAACCTCAGAACTTCCACAGCCCCATCTGAAGGAAGATCTCCACCAAAGACTAGCCCAACCTCTACTTGGAACGGATTCCCTTGGCTCACAGTGGGAGTTCTAGTGACTGTTGCTGCATATCTCGAATCAATTGCCTTTTCAAGACCCTTTTTTATCAGAAGGTCTTCAATCGGTGAGAGGCAATCAGTTGGAGGGGCCTGTATTTTCACCGACATGAAAGCAGAAAGCAAATTTTGAATTCCCTCTACATTTAATCCAGACGGCCTCTTTTTCTCATCTATTTCTGCATGTTCTAAAATTTTCTTGGCTACGAGTGGAGACACCTTCTCAAACTCTTTTCTAAGAAATGATTTTACATTTCTCTCCTTTGTATTTTTTAACATTCTCTGAAGTGTTCCAAATTGCATACCATGGGGATGAGGGCGGATTTCAACAACAGGCCTTGGCAATTTTTTGGTGGTCCTTATCCACTCTCCTTCGTCGATAATCTCACCTTGCTTACCAATGACCTTCAGTCTGATCGTGGCATGAGGGTTGACAATGGAAGTCATTCTCAGATACTGATGAACAGATTGCCTTCCTCTTTGGTACTTAGCAGCCATTACCGTTCTTATTCTTAGGCCATGGGCTGATTGCATGCCGCTTTCTTCAAACCATTCTTCCAAGGGGATTCTATCTTCATTAGATTTCAAGGCCCTGTTGTTCTTGGTATCTAATGCAAGATCAACTCTGACAGCTGTTGACTCTGTTTCAATCTTTGACATCACAGTAGTAGTGGAACCAGTCGTTAATTGGGCATACATTACGACTCCTGTTATCCCTATACCTTGTTGACCACGGGTCTGACGAATAGCGTGGAATCGGGAACCAAGCAGGAATTTACCAAACACATTGGCTATCGATTCTCTTGGTATCCCCGGACCGTTGTCTTGGGTTATAAGCTCCAATCGATCCCCTTCAAGCCGCTTTATTTCAACATGTATTTCAGGCAATATCCGTCCTTCTTCACAAGCATCAAGAGAATTGTCCACAGCCTCCTTAACAGCAGTTATAATGGCCCTTTGATGAGTGTCAAATCCAAGAAAATGCTTATTTTTTTCAAAGAATTCGCTTATCGAGATTTGCTTTTGTTTGCTTGCAATCCTCTGCGCTTTGTCCATTTTGATCACCGTCCTACAAGGTCCTCCCTATGCCCTGATGACATGGGGCCTCCTGTCGGTAGACGTAGTATTATGACAGATAGCACTTAGAGCATGCCCCATCATAATGCAGGTAAAATAGCAATGAAGAACAACTTGTAATCACCAGGACCAGAATTGTCGTTATGGCCTTCCCTGAGATATTGTTGAATCCCACCTTATGTGGCAATTAGTCGAAAAGTCCCGGATCCCATGCAGATATCTTCCCAGTAAAAGCACTAGCCATCACTGTTAACGGGCTGGCCAAATACAGCTTTCCCGGACCAGAACGGCCCTGAAAATTTCGATTGATTGCAGACACAGTAACTTGACCAACATCATTTGAAACCCCCGGACCAGCCCCGATGCATGCCCCACAACCGGGATCAATCAATTTTACACCTGCTTTCTCGAACATCGAACTCCATCCATTTCTTTCGGATAGATCCTTTACAGATTTGGAACCGAATTGGATGTAACACTCCACACCATCTGCAATTTTCATACCCTTATCTAAGGCAGCTTTAGTGACCATAGCATAATACGCAAAATCGTCATCCTTTCCAGCAGTACATGAACCTGCATATGCTATGTCAATTCGAACATCTCCGATCTCCTCGATGTAAGCCCCATTGGTAGGATCTGAAGGGACGCCCTCATCAGGATTACCCGGATGGGCGACCATTGGACGTATCCCGTCGAGGTCGATTACATGTATGCCTCCATCGTAATGTGCATCAATATCTGGGAATACAAACGCATTACGGATATCTTCCTCATTCAAATCGCCTCTTCGTTCCAACAGCCAATTGATTGTCAGTTGATCTGGCTCACATATTCCCGTTTTTGCACTACATTCCGTCGCCATATTGCATAATGTCGCTCTTTCATCCATGGATAAAGAAGCAAGGCCAGCACCACCAAATTCCATTGAACGATCGAGAGTATCAGAGTGCTTGGCATAGTGCCATAGTATGTGTAAAATAACATCCTTTGCAGTACAACCGGGATTCAACGAACCGATTAATTCGAAACGAATACTTTCTGGAACTTTTACGAATGCAAATTGATTGTGTACAAGATTCGCGTATTCAGTTGATCCTACACCATAAGTAAGGGCGTTAGACGCTCCGCCCATGCATGTATGGCTGTCAGTGGCTTGGATGAAATCTCCAACATCAATGAATTCTTCTCGTGCCACCTGATGGCATATCCCCGGGCTCACCCCATTCTTTGCAGAATAGTCCCTAACTCCCGTATGACGTTGAAATACGACTTGCAAATCACGTAAGATCTGAATTTTGTCAGTGAATGCTCCAAATCTTGGAACACCTGGTGCATAGAGCAAATGATCCTCAAAAACAGCAAATTTTGGGGGGTTTGGTAAGGAATAATTTTCTCCATATTCATCCTTCAGGAAATTATGGACTTGAGCTGTTGTGAACTCATGACTGTATCCCCCATCTACCGTTGCGAGTACAGCATCGCCTGGCGATACGTAACACGGAGCGGAACCTCTTCCGATCAATTTGTTAGATATGATTTTCTCAGCCATAGTCATAGGCTTTTGATTAGTTGATATGGCAGGTAGGACTACACCCCCCGCATCCAATTTTTTTGCGAATGGCAGAATCCCTCCATTTTCCAGAATAAGTCGAGTCACAGGATCATATCTTTCTGTAAATTCTGATAGGGGTATGACTTCACCACCTTGTAATCTTTCCAACATTGCATGATTACCCATTACCTGGCCAAGATTGATGTTATTGCGCTCGTGTATGGGGGCAAATGAAGCGGCAATCACTATTCGGATTCCAGACCACCTCTCGCATTGTGGAGCCGTTTCACGGCTGCTGCCAGTTCCCTTTCTATGACCGCTCACAATCACCTCAAAACCACCTTCTTTCAGTGCACCTTGACGAAATACTCTCTCACCCTCATGAAGTAAACCCGCGTAAGCATTCTCCGCAATCACAGCAGGCTCGTGATCGAAACAAACCCATGCAGGAGTCATTACATCAGTATTGATATCATCCATCAAATCTGCAACGTCTAGATCTTTCATTTTGAGATCAAGGCCATCGTACAGCTGTGCCTTGATGAGTGAAGGATCCTTTGTTAGGAATAGAACACGCCCATTTTTGGACAGAGTTATTTCACTCGGAGGCCATTCTCCCATCGTTCTCCCCAATACCAATCAGGAGGCCCAAGGTTATGATGCCAACGGCAAAAATGTAAATTGCAGTGCATTTATTCGTAAAGTGATATATTTTAATAATATGACTATTGGAGATTATAATACCTTCTCTTTTGATGGTAATGAAAGGTGATACATAATGTCTGATTATTTGGTCGAAGATACCGTAAAATGCACTGAATGCAGCAGTCGAAACCTCACCCGAGATGAAACTCGTGGTGAAGTGGTATGTGACGATTGTGGACTAGTCCTAGAGGACAAAGTAATCGACCAAGGCGCAGAGTGGCGTGTTTTCAGCCCTGAACAAGGGGATCAGCGAGCACGTACTGGAGCCCCAATGACCGTCATGCTACATGACAAGGGTCTCTCTACCGACATTGACTGGCAAAACAAGGATTACTCTGGTAAGACAATTTCTAGCAGATACAGGTCTCAGTTTTACAGAATGAGGAAGTGGCAAAAGAGATCCCGGGTCTCTAACGCAACAGAGCGAAATCTTGCGATGGCCCTTGCAGAACTAGATAGAATGGCCAGTAGGTTAGATTTGCCGAAAACAATTCGTGAAACTGCAGCAGTGAATTACAAGAAAGCCGTAGAAAAGAGATTGATCCGCGGACGTTCGATCGAAGGAGTCGCTGCAGCGTCGTTGTATGCAGCATGCCGGCAGTGTAACAACCCGAGAACATTAGATGAAATTGGCGAAGCTAGCCGAACTGGCCGAAAGGAGATAGGAAGGACGTACAGATTCATGGTCCGCGAACTAAAAATGAAAATCCCCCCAACCAAGCCAGAAGACTATATTCCAAGATTCTGTTCAGGCTTAGATCTCGATGCAGAAGTTCAGTCCAAAGCATACGAACTCATTGCCAAAGCCCAAGAAAAAGAGTTGACGAGTGGTCGCGGCCCCACTGGAATCGCGGCATCTATAATTTACATCTCAAGCGTGCTCTGTGGCAAACGCCGCACCCAACGAGAAGTTGCAGAGGTCGCTGGTGTCACAGAAGTCACAATTCGTAATAGATACAAGGAATTAATCCAGAATCTGAATATCGAATTAGAAATATGAATTCTGGTGCTAAGATGCACCGCAGAGATTCACGACCACTCATCTTTGAGATAGTCGGAAATCAGATCCATGAAGCTATTGAGGCCGCATGGTCATCTGTTACCATACACGATCCCATACATGAATTACCAGATTTCCCTGCCCTTAGGCCGACAAACCCCTCCAAACTGACTCAACAGGCAGCAGGATTACACGCAGCCAATCGAAAGGGTTTCGACATTCGACTTGAGAATGTTATAGAGATGACGTATCGTCCTATTCCAGGCTTATTCGATCATGAAGAGAGGCTGGAAGAATGGCTCCACAAGAATGCTCATGAGATTGCAGATCAGATATCGATAATGACGGCCATCGACTGGCTTAATTCGGCATTGGATGAAATCCACCCAGATACAGATCGCTGGTATCTCGGTTATACCTCATTCGTCGGCCGGACTATACAAGGGTCATTCGCAGCGACTGAGAAGCCTAATTCGATACTCGCGATGGTCTTTGGAAGCATGGATATACCAAATCACGGTGAAAGGATACCACATCCGCGAGGGGTACTCGCGGTGAATTCTCTTCTGGAATCCATGGACAACCCACAATCTATGGCAGCTGTCAATTCATGGCTTCCCGCTCTGGCAATGTATCCCGCGGCCGCATATAGACTTCAAATAGCTAGGAGGGCAATGGAAGCCATAATCCGGTATCCAGAATCCAATTGCTCTGGATGCTTGGACGCCTTGATACAGATTTCAACGCATGATCCCGAATCTGCAAGACTAGCACTGATGACCATCTCTGAATCAGGAAATCGCTCTATAATCCATTTACTCGCTGATCGCCTTGATTCCTTATCTGGAAGAATGCCATATCTAGCGTTAGAGATACATGACAAGCTTGTAGTCACTGATGACACTTCTTTGATCACCATACTTTCCAATACTCTCGCTTCCCTATGCGCGCAGAGGCCTGAAGAATATCCTGCTCGTGCAGCCTATCTCATTTCCATTGGAAATGACCGCACGATTAGAAGATTGATCGAATCTGGCTTCAGAACATATCTGGATCGTGACCCAGGAGATGAACAGGGTCTATTGAGCCATGCATGGACTAGTGGCGGCGATCTCGTCAAAACACGCCTCATGGGACTAATTTCTGAGCAGCGAAAGATATCTATGGAGGCTTTTGAAGCTACACTAAGGCGAATTGGCGAAACATCGGATAGCGAAGCAAGTTTGCTACGGAAAGAGATTATGAACAGAGAAGGCGTATGATTTCACGAGCATCCAGTCGTAGATCCGCATGCATTGCATTTCAGGCATGTTCCGTTCCTAACCATCTGGCTGCTTCCGCAATCATCACAAATATCTCCTGTAAAACCGCGTTCCCGAGCTAACCTCCTTGTCTTCGTTATTTCATCTTCAAATGGCTCGGTCGTTGAGGATGTAAGAGTCATCTGAACTTCGCGCTTCTCTCCTTGATGTCGAAGAAGACCGTCATCTGTTGGAACAGGCCGACTTATTGAGGTCGCTTCAAGATCTTCTTCAGAAACATGCGCTAGATCGTTTCTTCCAAGATATTCAATTGCCAACTCTCTGAAGATATAGTCTACGATACTCGTTGACATTCTCACTCTTCCGGATCCACCAACAACCATGCCGCTGGGTTCGAACTTTTGGAATGTGAATGACTTTACGAATGCATCGAGAGGAACTCCGTACTGAAGACCAATGGACACCGCAATTGCAAATTGATTCAACATAGACCTCCATGCCGCCCCTTCCTTCGAGGTCGTTATCATGATCTCTCCGAGCCTGCCATCTTCATATTCGCTTGAAGTTAGGTATACTGTGTGTCCACCAACTCTCGACTTTGTGGTCCGTGAATCTCTCACATCTGGCATGGCTTTTCTCGTTGCGATGAAACTCTGCACAAGATTCTCCGCTATTGGCTGAGCTAAGTCATCAGGTACCGGTATAATTTTTACAGCCTCCTTAACCATCTCATCGACAGTGCCGGACTCATCCTCATCCTCTAGAATCGAGGTGTCTACGATCTGACTCATCAGCGGCTGTGAGAGTTTACTGCCGTCCCTGTACACCGCACAAGCTTTGTTCATGGTGCTGTGACTGAGCTCATATGCTTCCCGTATATCATCGATTGAAGCGTCTCCTGACATGTTTATTGTCTTTGAAATAGCTCCTGATATGAATGGTTGCGCAGCTGCCATCATGAGTACGTGAGCCTGCCAATCAATGGAGCGCTTCCCATGTTTACCACAAGGCGTAGCACAGTCAAAGACTGCCAAATGCTCATCCTTTAAACCAGGTGCACCCTCTATGCTACCATATCCAAAGACCACATCATTTGCCTGTTCTATTTCATCCGTTGAAAGTCCAATATGGGATAGTGTGTCGAAGAAAACATCTCCGCATTCTTCTTTCGTGAGTCCTAGTATTGTTGTGCAGAAGTCCGTCCCAAGAACCGATGGAGAGAAAGCAGATCGAATATCAAACACATCTGGCATCGAGGATTCAATTTTATCGATAACCTCCTCTGTGAAACCCTTCTTTTGCAAGAGATCAGCATCTAACCCAGGGCATCCTGAAAGGCGGCCAGTACCCATGATATGCTCAACGATGGAGGTGACATCTACCTCGGAATAACCAAGTCGCTTCAAAGCGCTCGGAACTCCTTTGTTGATGATACGAAGGGTGCCGCCACCCGCTAACTGTTTGTACTGAACGAGTGAGAATTGGGGCTCGACACCGGTTGTGTCCGCAGCCATCACAAGGCCAATTGTTCCAGTAGGAGCAATTACAGTTGTCTGAGCGTTCCTGTACCCATATTCTTCACCACCCTGGACAGCCCTATCCCACGCCGACTTCGCTGCATCTAGCAGATCGCCCGGGCAACGCTTTGCATCAATCCCCATGGGGGTTATTGTGAGCCCTTCATATTCGCTGCCTTTGCTGTCGTAGGCAGCCCTTCTGTGATTTCGCATCACACGTAGCATGTGTTCTGCGTTCTCTTCGTAATTCGGGAATGGCCCGAGAGTGCCTGCGAGTTCGGCTGAGGTTGCATACGACTCTCCACACATGATCGATGTTAGAGCGCCGCACACGGCATATGCTCGCTCATCTGCATAAGGGAGACCCATGTGCATCAACAAAGAGCCAAGGTTACAGTACCCGAGTCCCAGAGTCCTATATTCGTATGACTTTCTAGCTATTTGTTCAGAGGGGAATTGCGCCATCAATACGCTTACTTCGAGTGTAATGGTCCAAAGCCTGACACTGTGCTGGAATGAAGCGATATCGAATTTTTGTGCCCCAGTATCGAAATAGTGTAGAAGATTTATGCTGGCAAGGTTGCAAGCTGTATCATCCAGGAACATATACTCTGAGCATGGGTTAGATCCATTGATCCGCCCGCCTTCAGGGCAGGTGTGCCATTCGTTTATGGTTGTATCAAATTGAACACCTGGATCAGCGCAGGCCCATGCTGTATACGCTACCTTGTTCCACAATTCCTTCGCTGGCATAGACCGGCAAGGAGATGGCTCGCGTCCTTCATTACTTGCGCTCTTCAGCTCGGTTCTGTGATACAGGTTCCATGTACCATCGTTCTCCAAGGCATCCATGAATGAATTAGGAACTCGAACGGAATTGTTTGAGTTCTGTCCAGAAACGGTCCCGTACCCTTCTCCTTGCCAATCAGTATCCATCGTTTCAAATTGTATAGATTTCCAACCCAAAGCAGCGAGATCGAGGAAGCGCTTAACATGTGAATTTGGAACATGGTTTCTAAGGGCCTTCGCTGCTGCTTTTTTGAGAGCTGAATTATCATTTACATCCAATTTATCCCCCTTGCCATCATAGCTCCATATCGCCTCCATTATTGCATTCGCATGCCTTTGAAGTAGATTGGAACCAATAACCAGAGCGGAAACTTTCTCCTCCTCAGAAAGCTTCCAGTCGATGTATTCCTCTATATCTGGGTGATCTAGATCGAGCGTTACCATCTTCGCAGCCCTCCGCGTCGTACCTCCAGATTTTATAGCACCCGCAGCCCTGTCACCGATTTTGAGGAAGGAGAGTAGACCACTCGATGTTCCTCCTCCGGAAAGAGGTTCACCGGAACCCCGAATATTTGAGAAGTTAGAGCCTGTTCCTGAACCATATTTGAAAAGAAGGGCCTCGCGATTCCAAAGCCCCATGATAGAATCATTACCTCCGACTAACGAATCGGACACGGACTGAATGAAACAAGCATGGGGTTGGGGATGCTCGTATGCGTTTGTTGAGGTCATCAGCTCCCCTGAAGTTGGATCGATGTATCGATGACCTTGAGCAGGCCCCTCGATACCATATGCCCAGTGAAGGCCGGTGTTGAACCACTGGGGGCTGTTTGGCGCCGAACGCTGACTTGCGATTAGGAAGCACATCTCGTCAAAGTAAGCCCTAGCATCTGCCTCAGCCTCGAAATATCCGTGTTTCCAGCCCCAGTAGGTCCATGTTCCGGCCAACCTTCGGAACAATTCTCTCCCATGACTCTCTCCTATGTATCTTTGATTTGGCTCAAGCGTCTGCAACTTTTCATGATCTGGCTCACTTCGTTGAAGCCACTCTGGTACGCCTTTTTCTGCTACCTTTCGTAAAATAGCCGGAACTCCTGCCTTGCGGAGGTACTTTTGTGCTAGTACCTTGCCTGGGACCCCCGAATAACCAGATGGCAGTCGCACATCATCTATACGATGAGCCAGGGAACCGTCTGCATTTCTTATTTCGACATCCATCTCAATCCATTCAAATTGATCGAATGGGTCCTCGCCGAGCGTTGTGAAACGACGTTCTATGACTAGACCTGTTCCGATTGACCCGTCTGAATGCGCTCCTCCTTCCTCAGTTCTTGTTTGCATGGTATCAACTACTCCTCGCACTCGCCCCGAAAATTCAGAGCGAGGGATTCAGCATCGACACTGGGGGGTGTTTAATGGTTCTCTAGGAGAATCTCCAAGATACGACAATACGACTCATGATTGGAGTATCAGCAGACACCTCTTTACCTAATTTAGGATTCAAAATCAAGCTCCCAAGTGAGGTCTAAACCACCACGAGTCAGCATAATTCCGACAGAACACAAGGACTCATGGGATCGGTGTATGATCCTCTCAATGAGGGTCTTGGGGACGTCTCCTTTGATTACATAAACAAAATGCACCTTCTCGAAAACCCTTGGAGAGTTTTCAGATCTGACAGAGTCAATATCGATGCGAGCCTCTCTGAGGCCGGCACGTCTTTCTTTGAGCCCACCAATAACATCAATGAGTGAGCATGTTGCGTGTGCATGGAGAACCATCTCCATAGGGCTAGGCGAAGAATCGTCATAGATAGAGAACTCTTTACCTCCCCCAGTCTTACCTTCAAACCCGTCTCCTTTCCACCGCACCATGCCCTGCATGTGTGAACCTCAACGAAGCCCTATCATGAGGGTTGGCTTCATGAGGGAGTCACTGGCCAGTGAGATTGAGGGAAGAGCATGGGGACACAAATTGAGAAAAAAGGACAGACCATCTTCGTGCCTGAAGACCCGATAATCCACTACATCGAGGGCGATGGAATAGGCGTAGACATAAGTCCAGTAATGATGCAGGTAGTTGACAAGGCCGTAGAAAAGGCATATTCGGACAAAAGGAAGATCACTTGGAAAGAGGTTTTAGCCGGGCAGAAAGCCTTTGACAAAACAGGAGAGTGGCTGCCTGAAGCAACACTCAACTCCATGAGAAACGGACTAGTTTCGATAAAGGGACCTTTGACCACTCCTGTAGGCGGCGGAATCAGAAGTCTGAATGTGGCACTTCGACAAAAACTGGATCTGTACGCTTGTGTAAGGCCCGTTCGCTGGTATTCTGGAACGCCCAGCCCTGTAAGGGATCCAGCCGCAGTTGATATGATCATCTTCAGAGAGAACAGTGAAGATGTATACGCAGGAATCGAATGGGAAGCCGAAAGCGAGGGAGCAAAGAAGGTGATTAATTTTCTTGAGACTGAGATGGGCGTGACTAAGATTAGATTCCCAGGAACATCAGGTATAGGCATCAAACCAGTCAGCAAAGAAGGCACGGCAAGAATTGTTCGAGCAGCAATCAACCATGCTATTTCTGAGGATAAGCCAAGTGTAACACTCGTGCACAAGGGAAATATAATGAAATTTACAGAGGGAGGATTCAGAGATTGGGGCTACAAAATTGCGCGCGAGGAGTTTGGGGCAAAGGAGCTTGATGGCGGTCCTTGGTGCATTCTCAACAACCCCAAAAATGGTAATCAAATTATAATCAAAGATGTTATCGCCGACGCAATGCTTCAGCAGGTTCTAACAAGGCCACGAGAATACAGCGTCCTTACGACAATGAATCTCAATGGAGACTATATTTCTGACGCTCTCGCTGCTCAAGTCGGGGGTATAGGAATCGCGCCCGGTGCGAATATCAACTATGAATCCGGCATAGCCATTTTTGAGGCGACTCACGGAACAGCGCCGAAATATACAGGACAAGATAAAGTAAATCCAGGGTCACTAATACTATCAGCAGAGATGATGCTACGTCACATGGGTTGGTTCGAAGCTGCTGATTTGATTGTCAAGGGAATGGAAGGAGCCATCTCTGCAAAGACAGTCACCTATGATTTCGAACGACTTATGGACGACGCCACTCTATTATCATGCAGTGATTTCGGCAAAGCAGTCACACATCACATGTGATCGATGTACATGAAAGAAAAAAATTAGGGGACCGAGGCCGCGTTCAGCGACCTCGGTCCTTTACGTCTGTCAGTAATCAGCTAGACTATCCGATTATTCGGCGTCCATTGTTGCTGCGTACCAGACCATCATACCGAACGCGGTCTTGTTGACCAAGTCGGCGATGTTGTAGATGATGTTCATGTCATCGGCATTGAAGCCGCTGATCATGTCGTTACCCATCATGTAGCCGATTGGGTAAATTGCCCATCCGACTGTAACGATCCATCGCATTGATGTGAATGCGAACTGGACACCGTCGCTACCAGAAGCAGATGCTTCCTTGACGTCTCCTTGCCAGAGGGCATAGAGGATGTAACCCCATCCTGCCATTCCAATGATCCACCATACTGTTGCACCTAGATCGACTACTGAGTCCATAGCTCCAGACTCTCCGAAGAACCCTGCTACTAGCATCACGAGTGATGCAACCATTAGGTTCCTGAACATTGCAAATGTCGCGGCTCCGATAGCTGCCATGATCAGGTAGAACTCTACTACCTGCAGTGGCACGGTGATCAGCCAGTCGATGTATCTGTAGACAAGTGGTGATCCACCGCCATCCATAACTGCGACTTCGCGCATGTATGTGTAGTGGTACCATGCAACACCAGTGACCAATGCGGCCACTGTCATCGATGTCTTCCACTTGTCAGGCACATTTTGCCTTTCTACTAGGAAGAATACAGTCGAGGCTAGCATCATTGCTGTTGCTATCCAGAAGCTGATTCCCACCCAGTCATTTTCTGCAAGTATCTGAGTCTCAGCGGCCACGGATGGCAAGGCTAACAGAGCCAATGCCATAGAACCGCCAAAGATCGCAGTCTTTCTTTTGTCAATACGTTGTTTAAGCTCCATGGCCCTTCTGTCGGGCACTTCATCTTTAACACTTAGGTTTTATATGAGCCTGGTTAAACAATTTGGCTTCATAGCATGCTAACACGAGTCAGGGAAGGACATTTGAGCGGATACCCAATGAGCATAGCATGGATGAAATAAGAATCAGACTGAAGCAGATGTCTGATGCAGCTGCATCTACCAATGACCCCCTCTCGTGGTTTGAAGAGCTATATTTCTCTGCCCAAGGCAACGATAGATGGATACCTTGGTCAGATGGCCATCCTAATCCATTCGTGGTCGAATGGGCAATTGGTAAGCCCCCCGGTCGAGCTTTAGTTGTGGGATGTGGTCTTGGCGAAGACGCTGTTTTCCTCGATAAAATAGGATGGGACGTAGTTGCGTTTGACATATCACCATCTGCGGTCGAGTGGGCAAAAAAAAGATATGAAAAAAGTAACATTGAGTGGATTGTAGCGGATTTGCTCAACCCTCCTAATGATTGGGAGGACGAATTTGGATTGGTCCTAGAAGTCCACATTTTACAAGCAATTCCTGATAACATTCGACGTGAAGCAGCACGCAAACTTCCCTTGTTCGTCGCCGATGGCGGGCATCTGGTCTGTATTGGCAGATTGGATGAAAACGGCACACCACACGAGGGGCCCCCGTGGCCTCTAAAGCGGGCATTCATCGAAAGCGTAGGTCAGCCGCTAGGTCAAATGAGCATGATCAAAGCTACACTGCCAGAGGACGATCCTTCCACAACACGATACAGAGCAACCTGGTCAAGAATAGACTATTGAGACGGCACTAATTTTGAGACTTCTCCAGCATCACTCACCACACTGAAACCGTAAGTCTCTTCTAACGACCTTCTGATCATCCTAAAGTCTGAATCACGAGTCGCTACATGTATCGAACCGATTTTCTTCAGGTTAGATGACGTAGCGCTCGTGTAGGATGCGAGACTGGCTGCATCGAGCATTATCTTCAGATCCCCTGTTTCAGGGTATATTGCCCGCCCTCCAATAACAGATCTCGCAGGCTCGTCATCTCTTAGAATGCGCTTTCTCTCATCAATTCGCTCAAATATCCCCTCGTGCTTGATTAGGAAATCACTCAATCCGATTTCTAAATCCGAATTCCCCTTAAACGAAAGAGAAACCGTGTCGAATAGTTCGATAACGTTCCTCCGAATATCCTGTAACTCACCTTCTTCTATTTTGGACCACAAGACCTGATCTTGATATTCCCCGTCGAACAAACTCCTAGCAGACTTCACGTCCCGGGTCCTGTTGGCGAATTCTCCCTTTACGGCGGATGGGACGTGTAGCATTATGTTACCACTATTTCCCCTTCGCCGCAATTCCCATTGGAAGGCCCGTTCCATCGACCAAACAAGCTGTCCAAATCCATCGGTTGAAACTCTACTGAGAAGCTCGTCTTTGAATGCCTGTATGAGTATATTTGTGTCTACTATAACCAATGGTTTCAGTCCGGATATCTCGAATATCTTTCGATCTCTTATCGGTATTGACCTCTCTAACTCTGTAAATTTAATCCTCAACACTCCGCGAAGTCTCTTGACATCTTTATCATCGAAGAATCCGGATCTAATCGCGGATTGGAATACTCTTAGCCCCGCAAGAGGCTTCAATTCCGCCTGCTGAGTTGCAATATCGTCGACATCGATTACTGTCTTTGCATCATTAAGAGCCTCTTTCCAATCATCTTCCCGACCAATCCCCCTCCTTCGCTCAGAACGTTCTAGACGCTTCACTGCCGCTTTCAATCTACCTTCAAACGGCTCGCTAGGAAGCCCCAACTCAGAGGAGTACCCCTCTAAATTGGAAATTTCATCAGACATGTCACGTGTAGAATTTTTGATGTAATTCACTATGAGACCGGTTGCCGAATCTTTCTTTCCATTTTCATATTCATTGCACACCCTGAGAAACAGTTGGAACTTTTTTGTTATGGCAGCTAGTAACTCTTCGTTTCTTTCAATCAGGTTGACAGCATCTTTCCAAGCCTTGGCGTGCGCGAGCTGAATCAATGCCTTACGATTCAATGCAGTTCGAGCTTCGAAACCACTGGAGCGATTTGCAGCTTCCCTGAAAGCCCTACCCGCGTTCCGATGGTCTCCTTTGCCTAACCAAATCCCAGCCCTAGCTATTTGAGCAGAAATTGTGTCTGGAGCGTATTTTCGATACCAATCATCCAATTCTTGAATTGGAAGGCTGTGTTCTTCAACAATTTCTGATATCGATATTAGAATCTCCATGGAAGGAGGTCTTGTTTGCATAATTGAAGAAAGAGAAGATATCGCCGACTCGCGTTTTTCATCAGTCTGCATGTGCAGGTCAACACGAGCACGATTCAGCCTCAAGGACATTATCAACGATCTGAACAGACCTCTTTCGATCTCATTCATATTAGCCGCCTCCGAAGATCTAGAAAGTTGCTCGAGAACGCTTTCTTTGACGATTCCAGACCCTTCCGAAAGCAGAGCTCTCCTGGTTTGATTCAACTCTATCACACCTTTGCTTCCGAGCAACTCATGAAGGGCAGCTAAATCTTTTGAGAACCCATTCATCACAGACAGCAATGCAATGGACACATCGCTTATGCATTCATCTTCAATTATTTTTAGGGATGTTAGAGATGTTCTGCGAAGCGACAGGATTTCGTCAGAATGGTTCACACCAAGATGAGCAGGAAGTAGATGCCAAACCAGCAAACCCCTCAAGGGAGACCCTAGTTCTCCACTACCTACGAGTATCTTAGCAAGCATTTCAATTTCACATCCCAATGTTAGGACGTCTGCAAGTTTGCTATCACCGTAAGAAACGTCTTCTCTCTCTATGAGCGCCCGTGCAACTAATATTTTCACGCCAACAGTCAGTGATTTATCCTCAAGTATTTCCTTCAACACCTCGGAACTCAAACGTTTGACCGAATCTTGTATGACAGATTGAAGGGCAGAGTCTTCCAGAGGAATACTTGCTCCAAGAATGAGGCATTCCTTGGCATCGATTGTCTTCTGAATCAATATTTTGGCAGCCTCCTCGTATCTTTCAGCTTCAATCAGCAGACTCACAATTTTGCATGAAAGGTCATTTGGCCATAGCTCTCCGTGGACATCTAGCAGGCTACCTCCAGATAGAAGACTCTTGATATCCAAATCAGTCTCATCCAAGTCAATGTGTTTCCAAGCCTCGAGAACTATGGAAGAAACAAGGGGATCAGCATCTTCTTTTCCTATCCAGTTCGAAGCTACGTTCGATCCATTTCCATACCTCATTTTGTTGAGAACAAGGTGCATCTCTGCGACTTCTTTGATCCCATCATTTTTAACAGCGTTTTCAAGCCGTTCTACGACATTTTCACCTATCGAAGATCCGATTATGCTGTACAGAAAATCTTCCAATTGGTTCCCTCCCTCAATATTGCTGAGGTACCCTTTGACCCTCTTTACGACGACCTTCGATGAGTATTCCTTTCTTAGTAGATTCAACGCTCTTCTTTGGCCGCTCGACAGGGAGAATGGAGGCTCAATATTCAACCAAGAACCAACTTCCATATGATTAAGGGGATCAAATCTCGCTGATTCGGACCAGAAATTGATATCACCTGTATTTCGTTCCTGCTGTTTGACGGGAAACCTACTCAATTCGGCAAATATGGGCGCTTCACGGGCGAGCCGCTCCCACACGGGGTGAAGACCCTTCTCACACTCATTTCTGATTGACTCAGCTTCGGATTTAGAGACGTCTGAGTCGTTATTTGCAATTAGGAGAATCCGACACAGACGATAGCCAGCATTCTCTTCTTCCATGTTGTCGATTACATCCTGGACCGGATTGCGCGCCCTTCTATCGCGCACGGTTCTTCTTCCACTACGTCGAACAGATCTATTCGATCCCCCTGTATCTTCCACTCCTTTCGGCGCCATTTTGGAGGCGGCAATTTTTGCTAGCCCCTTCCAAGGTTTCGTGAGCTCTTCATATCCGATATTCCGGGCGACACGGCTCAAGCGTGTACGTTCATCATCCCCTGCAGCGGACATTGCTTCGAGACATTCGAGAAGTTGATTCTCCATGGTGTGGTGCTCCGACACCCATCCCCCGTCAGGAAGCGTACATCAACGCATCGTAGAAAAATCAAATTCGTTTGGACCAAAGATCAATCCATTTTTCGATATTAGACTCAATGTCTTCCACTGTAACATCTCTATCGACTACAGATGACCCTTCCAGCGCCTTTATGCGGCATCCGCATGCGTCTTTGTGCCCTCCACCATCAGGATCAAATCGACATGCAAGAGTGGTTAGGTTGAATATCCCTCCATCTTTGTGGAGAAACGAATTCGTATAGAATGAAGCAGAAACGGGATAGCCATCTTCTTCCCCGAAGGAAACCCCCAGGTCTCCATGCGTTATCAAACAGGCATCGCAAGCATCCCCCGCAAAAGCTGTCACAGCATACCCATTCGACCGCATTCCTAAACCATGCATACGAACAATTGCCAAACGATCCACAATTTCCAACCGTTCTTGTATTTCTATTTTCAATATTTCATTCTCCCTTTTTCTTTGAGCAATAGCATCTTTTATGACATTCGTTTCCGATATCTCGTAAGGCGTGAGGCCGGAAGAAAAGAGATGCATGGCTGTCCTAGCCACTTCCTCTCCGACACCAATGGATCGTCCAATCCATACCATCGGCTCTTCTGAGAGATATTCCTCTCTCGTTACCCTTCCTCCATCTAGTCGGTCGGTCCATTTCAAAGCCTCTGAGAGATCCTCCAGGTCGATAATGTGGCCTAGGAGGTTTGCTGCGACTCTGGCTGCCGAGGGTGCCGATTCCCAGACACGCACCCCGCCTTCAGAATCTGGCTTGTTGGAAAGATGATGGTCTATGGATAAACCACAATTAGAATGATAGGGAAGATCACAAATGGCAGTTTCGCCGTTGATAAAATCGTCATAGAGGCCATTTTTCAAGGCGCCGGGATGACCGAACACAACCTCCGCTTCAGGCCACCTTCTGAGTAAAATCGCCCCTGAAAGGACCCCATCAAGGTCACTGTCCGTCAGAATCCTTGTTATTTCCAAACCGTCGACATCCGCCATGGCTATTCCTGAAGCCACCATGATGTATCGCTTCCGCCTCCCAAGGGTTCTTCCCACCCTCTATCAACCGGTCCACATGGAGACATCTTGCGGATTCATACTCGCCAATCATCGGAGTATACTTCTGCTGCAATACCCGCAAGGACATTGGAGCTTCCCAAAAGGGCACGTAGAGGGGGGCGAGGATCATCATTCTACTGCTAGGCGAGAACTGCTCGAAGAAACTGGAATTGAGAAGATACGAATTATCCCGTCATGGTCTCATCGAACTGAATATTCCTATTCCAGGAAGGGCTCTACGAATCAGAAGCAGGTCTATTGGTATCTAGCCACAACCGATGAATTTCAGGTGAAATTGTCACATGAGCATACCAATTTTCTGTGGCTAGATATCGAAAATGCGGTTAACCAACTGACGTTTGAACAGGAAAAAAACGTACTTTCAAGCGCCAGAAAGGTGATTGAAAGTTTGAGTGCGGATTAAACCCTCTTTCCCAATGGTGTCCAGAGGGTCTCATCTTCACCCATCTTCGCTGTGAGCCACCGTCCGAGTACAAAACAGTGATCTGAAAGTCTGTTGAGGTAGCTAATTACCTCGGATCTGATTTCCTCTCGCAGTTTGCAGGCCTCTCTCTCAGCTCTTCGAACGATCGTACGAGCCATGTGTAAATTCGCTACAGCGGGATTACCGGTTGGGAGAATGAACGATTGTAATGGTTCCACATCCTCCAACATTGAGTCCATTTCTTCTACCAGTCGAACACCTGCATCTGCGCCAATAATCGACATCTGCGCAGGGACGCCCCCTGGGGGACAAGCACATTCGGCCCCTACATCAAACAACTCTTGTTGTATTCTGCCAAGCATTCGATCAGCTCTTTCATACACGGGAACAAGTGCGGCCATCAGGCCGCCGTCTGGTGCATGGGTTGGAGCCCTGTCAAGCTCCATTCGGACGACGCCTATGGAGGAATTTGCCTCATCAATCGTTCCGTAAATCGACACTCTGGGATTTTCCTTTCCAACCCGAGTTCCATCAACAAGTGAGGTCTCCCCACCATCTCCCCCGCCAGTGTGGACTTTCGTGATACGAACCATGTGTCTTCCGAAACAATTCTTACATATCAGCAATCGGTTCAGACCACACAGATTCTGAGATAGAATTCAATGCAGAGTCTATCGCTTCTATCCATGCGGAATCAACGACCTCCCAACCTCCAAACTGTTCAAGATACCTCTCGCTGTTGTTCGCTAATTCTTCTTGGTCGAGATGATTGTAAATACGGATTAAGGCCGCATGACTCATCGCCCCAAGCCATTCCTCATCAGCGTCCCAGGATCTCTCAAAACATGATATGGCTCCTGATGGCCCATCCAGCAATCCACGTTGTATCTGTCTGAGTCCGGCTTTAGACCAGCTCAAACCAGGCACACCAATGATTAATCCTTTGAAAACGAGATATATTTCCATCAAGATCAATGCTGATACAAGAATGAATGAACTGATGTGCTCGTATGTACCCCCTTCATCCCACCATCCAACTAGTAGTGCAGCACTGCCTACGCAGAGCATTCCTCCCGCGAAGGGAGCAACAATTACATCGCGCATCGTTCTGGTCATATCCCAGGAACCTTTCAACGTCCCGAGAACTCCGAGCCCGAGTGCAAAATACATCGGAACAGTTTCGCTGGTTTCTCTTGGCGCCTGTTCTGAAATTAACAAAACACTGCCCGCCATGAGTACCAAGTATGCGAATCTTCTAGAGATTTCAGGGAAAGGCTGGTGCCAAGAAAGCCAAAAACACGATCCACCTATTCCTAAGAAAAGAAAGATCCACCATATCATGATCCCTCACCTTTCCATCCTGGCATCCAAAAACGCTCATCGTCTAGCCAATCCGACCATTCTGAGTCATTAGCTCTAATCAATCTCAATGCACGACGATCAAGCCCCTGTTTCAATGACTCCTCAACCTCCATGCGCTTCCAAGCATCACCCCATTCGACTTGCAATTCTCGAACAAGCCTCTGCCCCTCTTCTCGATTATCGAAGCAACGCTCGCAGAGCTCTCGTAACTCCTGAAGCCAAATTCGGGTGCCTAGGATGTGGGGCCCATCACCGATATTGCCACTCGATTTTTGCCAGAACCTCCACTTCCAACCCATATCTCCCGAACCGCCGTCATTACAAATGGCTATAGTCGCTTGTTGTAAAGTATACACCATGGGACGAGTCGTTGTCCATCTTCACGGCCGAGCAAAAAACGCATCTTTTCGGGCTTCCATATCCGAATATGCCAATCGATTATCCTCTTCTGGGGTGACGCTCGTTGAGCATAGAAGTAAAACAGATCCGAAGAAGTACCTTAAAGAAATCTCAGAAAAGTATCCCGGACATAACATCATACTTCTCCAAGAAAGCGGTGAAGAGCTTGACAGCGTGCAATATTCCGAGCGTCTCAACGAATGGTCCATGCAAAGGAATGACACCCATTTAGTTGTAGGCCCGCCTGGTGGTTTCGGTATTGAGGGAATAGAATATGAGTCTCTGTCATTAGGCAGAATAACACTCCCTCATGAGCTTGCAGCGGTAGTTCTGCTGGAACAGTTGTATCGCGCATCCACCATAATCAGAGGTTTACCCTACCACCGTCCATGAGTTAGCCGTATCAGAAATTTGATTCATCTGATACGATTTCTGAAATATTATTTCCACCATCAACAAGTACTATTCTCGGGGTGTGAATGCTAACAAACTTCTCTTCGATCTCCACATATGACAGTATAATGACTAGGTCTCCGGGTTGTACCAAATGAGCCGCAGCACCATTAATGCAAATCTCTCGCGACCCTCTTGGTGCCTTTATAGCGTAAGTTTCCAAACGGGCACCATTCGTAACATCCAGTATTGCAACTTTCTCCCATTCACATATTCCCGAAGCATCCAGAAGATCTTCATCGATTGATATTGAACCAACATAATTCAAGTCGGCCTGTGTAACTGTAGCCCGGTGAATTTTGCCATTCAACAGCGTCCTCCTACCGCCTGACACGAGACGATGCCCACATCGATAAGATATGAACGCGTTCATTCAGAGATGATACTCTGATGCTATCCATGATACTCGCTTCGCCCCCATTCGGGTACGATTGAAATATGTGTCCACGTCAACTCGATACCCGGTGTTGGCATGATTGGAGATCTCACAATGAGAAACAGGACCACAAAATCCCTACTTTTGGTGGTTTTGATGGTGGTTAGCGTACAGATGCCGATGATAGCGGTCGGAGACCAGTCAGGACCATTCGATAATGGAACAGGGGATACACCGACTCAACAGCAAATCCAATCATCAGATGTTGACACTTCTTCATTTCCAGCACTCGAACACATGCTACTCCCAGACCATCCCGCCTTCCAAGACATGTCTTGGTCTGATCCCGGCATACTCTACGGGCAAATAACAGATACTTCGTTCCTTGAGGGTGGTTATCGATTCATGGTCGAAGAGACAGAGACCGAAGATCACGACAACGATGGCATCAACGATTTGGACGATCTCGACGATGACAACGACGGCATATCCGATTTAATCGAACGATTCGACGGGTGCTACGGAACAGATCCTTACGACCATGATAACGATGGAGTTCAAGATGAATTTGATTTCGACGATGACAACGACGGGATTCTCGAGGGACCGATCGACTACTCACAAGGTACAGACCCGTGGAACGTCACCTCAGATCGGTACGTACAACCAAGCATCTTGCATCCATGGACAGGTCTCGCACTCGGGTCTGGATACCTAGTCGATCAGAACCCGCTGGACCATGACAATGATGGAATCACTGACGAAGATATCGATGGCTCCGGTAAGGGTTCCTATGACGAGGACGATGATAACGATGCCCGCATCGACCAATTCGTTTGGCCATGTGATTTCGATGGCGACGGACTGCAAGACTATTGGGATTCAGATGATGACAACGATGGAGTTATCGATCTTTGGGACACTCACCCCTGGGATCCTTCCGAGACGTCCAATATCACCGGAACAGCTACTTTTTGGGATGATGCGATCCCATGGGCTTCCAGCAAGACACATCAGATTTCTATTACAGTTGCAGGATATTCAGATACAGACCTTGAGATCGAAGTGGGGGACACGGTCACATGGACAAATGACGATACAGAAAATCATTCCGCGGTTTCAGCCGATGGAACCTTCGACAGCGGAACATTGACCACAGGCCAATCATTCAGCCATACATTCGATTCCGAAGGGACTTGGAGATACTCGGACACCGTTCTAGGGGGAGTAGGTGATGGAATTATTACCGTCCTCGCTGCCACTGGCGAACCTTTCCCCGATGCATTCAATCTAGACTTTGACACCTACGGAAAAGACAAGCTTGACTTCGCATTTAAGGAACAGAACCTTTGGCATCCTCGCAATCCCTCGTTTAATGAGATCGTAGACGGGGACTTAGATGGCGACGGACTTCCTAATTTCATCGATCCAGACAATGACAATGACGGAACGCCAGACTCTGCAGATACAGATGATGACAATGACGGACTCTTGGATATGTGGGACATTGACGATGATAATGATGGCATACCAGACAACTGTCTAAACGTTCTAAGCGATTTGTCCCAGTACCTAGACGGATTCAATGACTGGTTCGGTCAAGTTCCAGGCGTAGATTGCGAAATTGATTATGATCGGGATGCTGATGACGACGCATATCGAGCCATAGACGCAGATTATGACCTCGTCTGGGATTGGAAGGACACAGATCTTGGAGCTGCTGACCCAGCAGACAACCTTCTCGGTAATCCCGGAGTCGATCTGGCCGATATCCCGTACGATTTAGACAATGATGGAATCCCAAATCAAGATGATCCATATCCAATGGTACCCACTTCAACACTGGATTCCTGGAATTGCGAAACGCTTCAGAATCCAAACCCGATAAATCCAGACCCACGCTGTCTTACAGAAAGGAAATCACACACTGGGAACAATGATTGGGACGGCGACGGCTTCTCTAACTGGGAAGATGTAGACGACGACAATGACGGAGTTTTAGATTGGTTGGATATCGATGAGAATTGCGATTTGGATGACGATAATGACCTGCATCTGTTAAATGGATCAAGATACAGGGACGACGGTTTGAATTATATTGACACTGATATCGATGGCGATGGGCTATCCAATGATGAGGACTGGGACGACGACAACGATGGAATTTCCGATTTATATGACCCCGATGATGGAAATTGTGGGATTGTTGACAACGACAACACCGATCAGTTCGACAATTCGTACTCCCAACAAGACGGAGACGCCATAGATGGATCCGCGGACAGCGGCCTATACACCGGAACAGGCACTCTTCATTGGGATATGTTCTGGCACTTCAGTCCATTTTTCGAAGAGCATGGCTTCGTCCTCCCGTACAACGGTTACCAAGACGACTTCACATTAGGCCCGCCTACGATTGTATCTAATGGGAATGTCCCGGAAATGTATTGGCATGTGATGATGAAATGGAGCCCTTGGAATGGCAACAACTACTTCGACATCGATATGGACGGGGATTCACTTGTCAACGGCGTCGATGTTGACATGGATGCAGATGGCGTGCCCAATTGGTGGGACCGTGATGAGGGATCAGACGGCCGTTATGATGTCAACGACCCTGCATATGGCGGGTCTCTTGATGACGGGGAATGCGATATTTCGATGGCATTCTTGTTGGGGCTATCCGCGGGCCCAACTGCCTGCGGAATCGCCCTCGCATGGCTATATGGATTCCCTCTGGCAGACGCTAGCTCGGTAAACGGAGTCCCATTTACCCTGCCTTATTCATCAAGGCCAGATCCGCTCTACACTGACGGCCCATATGGTGGTGAGAATTCCGCTGGAATAAACGACTTCACCTGCGAACAGAACTGCTTTCACTTCGACTTCCTTGGGAATCAAGATGCAGGCCCCTCTGCTGCCGTTGGGTTCGATAAGATGATCAATAACAGAGATCTTTGGACGGCCTACGTAGGCATCAACTTCGGATTCTTCCAATGGGTTGCAGACCCCAACGGAAACCTGTTTCCAGACGAAGTAGCAGACCTCCTAGATAACAACGTGGACCCAGACGACGACTGTGGTGCCCCTGTAACTGGAACTTTGAATCCGTCTTGTATGGCGAATGACACTGCTGATTTAGATGACGATTTCGATGGAGTCTACGACCACTGGGATGTCGATGACGATAACAATGGCATATGGGATTTCTTTGAGATCGATGTAAATGACGATCTCGATGACGATTCTAACACAGAGCCGCCGGGGAACTTCTTCACAGGATATAATTGCGATGATCACGATGATGATGGTACAGATACAGATCCTGATGGAGATGGTTGGTACCAGTCCGTTTGGGACAGAGGTAGGCTCGGTCAAGGCCTCCTATTCCCTCAATACTATGACGTGGACAACGATAACGATGGAGTACCCGACGGCGAAGATCCAGATGATGATAACAACGGTGTATTGGATGCGGATCAAGAGTTGATATGCTTCAGGGGCGAAGAACAAAGCCCCTGGGATCACGACAATGACGGAATTCCTGATTGGGCAGACACTGACTGGGATGGAGATGGGATATCCAACACGATAGAGCAAGCAGGAGGAGGATCTTCCCATCCTGTAGCCCCATGGGACCACGATAACGATGGCCTCCGTGATGACATAGATCTCGATGACGATGAAGATGGAATGAATGATGAAGACGAAGTTATGCTTTGGCCAAGTAGATACGGAACGAATTCGACCAATCCATGGGATCATGATGACTACGGCACTGGTGCAGGTTTGCACAATCCAGCGAACGCATCAACAGGGCCCGACAGCCTCGATGAAGATGATGATACAGACGGTATTCCCGATGTTGATTGGGACCATCTAGAAGAGGGTGCTACATGCACGGACTCCAGCGGGGCCGAGTACCCTGCCAGCGACTGGGATAACGACAATGATTGCGTCCTAGACGCTGATGACAAACCACCGACCCGCATTACGTTAAATCCAATTCAGACTGTTTGGCTCGACGCACAGTTTCCAGCAGTATTCACCGGTAGGGTGGATGTGCTAGATCTCGAGACAGGAGCTTTCGTCCCCGGTTCGGATCTGCCGGTGAGAATAGTCATCGAATACCAGAGAAACTCCACAGAGACGCTCAGGACTGTTGAAGTACTCACAGATGAGGGAGGAAATTTCACGGTTGGCCAGTATCTCTATCCCGAGGACATTGAGGTAGGCCCCTCTACGCGATATAATCTTCGAGCGGATGTTATCGAGATGTTTGCTCATGACGGATCATCTTCCACACCCGCACCGCTCGAGGTAAGGGCAAATACTACTGTTGATTACGTCTCGTGGACTTATTTCAGAAGCGATGAACAGCCATTATTTGTTGATTACAAGGTTCACTATCACGCAGACTGGGAAAGAGGAATCTTCGACAATCGAATCAAACACGCCCCAGTTTCATTTACTGTAGCTGGAGGCCCATTCGGAAACAGATCAGTGCCCACTTTGTTCGATGGGTATGGATTCGGATACAGAGCTGATTCGAATGGGTGGGTATCCCTTACATTCGTCCAGGATCAGGGCGCACAGGGCTTCTGGAAGCAGGTTCGTTGGAATTCGACAATGGACAACGGCGTAGGCCAACCAAGTGGCGGCTATGAGGAAATTGTATGGGATGACAACGCCAAGGGACATGAGGTAGTTGATAGATACACATACACCAACACCTCTCTTCCAGTCGGTGATTACGAATTCATAGGCTTTTCACGCCCAGATCTAGGTGCTGAATGGCCATTCCCATATCTGAATGGAAGCGAGTCAGAAACGTTCTACATTCGCTCAATGCACAGAATGTACATTGAAGCCGTCATGTATACTACTTCGATAAGACCGGTTTACTTTTGGGATGCAACTCAATTCACAGGATCTTCATTCGGGGCGTGGAGGGCGTTGTTCCACGCACCCTCCTTGAACAGCGCAGGAATAGCATACGAAGAAGCCAGTTTGGGTAAGCCGTATCCATTACTCTGGGATGGCACTAGCTCCGGGCTTGATGGAGAAGCTGCCAAACTCAGGCCATTCCTTTCGGCAAATCTCACGCACTGGTCTGTGGCAATGCAGAATGGAGGAGACTTCAATGCTCCACCTTGCGGACCAGCTGACCCAACGGATCCATTCAGCCCCATCAGATGTGAAATCATACCTGAACTCTTCACAGGAGAGTCTCTAAGAGTCGTAGGAGAGGTGTACAATAGAACATTTGTACCATGGGCTCAGGATGCCATTGCTCTTCAGGTCGACCTAGATCAGAACCTCGTCTTCGCAGGAGCCCAAGAAACCGGCTTTGCAAGAGTTCCCAACATGGTAGATGGCAAGGCGCAGTTCGACTATAATTGGTCGTGGTATTCTCAATATGCTGCTGGTACCTATGGCGTGAAAGCGGATTTCACCAACTCCAACTTCTATTTCACTGGAAATCAATCTTCAATACTGTCATCAACCGGAGCTTATGTGAATGTCACAGTCATCGGAACGAGCCAGTTCTTGCCTGTAGAAGATGCTAGATTATACAGGGGCGTCAATCGGACAGTCGAAGTCAGACTCGTCGACAACTCCTTACAGCCGCTTAGGGAGGTGCCAGTCACTTATTCATGGGACGCAGACGGATCAAACGGCCTCACTTCCACGGACAAGAATGGAATATTCAGAGTGAACCTTACGATCGGTCAGGACCATCCTCTGGGGGCATTCACCCTCTCATACACCTATTCCGGAGATATGCTGCATCAATCATCAGAGGGCCAAACAGACCTCTGGGTGGTCTCTCGCACGTATATCGATCTGCAATCCAGTGTTTCAGGACCCCTAATGAGTGGGCAAGATTGGTATTTCACCGCTCAGGTGACTGACGATAATCGTACAGCATTTGAGAAGGATTCCGGTCAGGCGCTAGATGGATGCGGCGAGAACGGAGGCATTGTGACCCTCATACTTGAAGGATTAGACTTCGAAGACCGCGTCCACAGAAAAATAGTTGACAATCTTTGTCCAAGCGCAGGCGCGATAACCCATCAGATGACCCTCGATCCTGAGATACTCACGTCTGATGCTCAATCTTTCCTTCCCGATGGTTTCGGGCCGGTTAATGTGATTCTCAGATTTAATGAGAATTTACCCCATGAGGGCTGCGGACCATTGGGGCCCAACGCGCTTGAAATTGCCGGTGCGTGGGATGAATGTACACAAGACCTGTACAACGACCACTATCGCAGGGTCCTCCAGTTCCAAGAAGAAGGATTCTATCTTCTCGGTGAGACCTCTTTGAGCGTCGACGAGCAAGTTGTCTACACCTCAGAGGCTGACCCTCTAACAGGCGAATCGATACAAAAACCAATGATAGTAACAGGGCAACTGGTAGACGAACTAGGACGTAACTTGAGCTTTAGGAACGTCAAAGTAGATTATGAGATGCTAGGCAGCCAACTTGGAATCAGAACTTGTCTGCCAGGGACTACAGACATAAACGGCTTCTTTGAGATAATGTGCTCTTTGGAGGGCGTCCAAGCCGGCCAAGCGAAAGTCCAAGTCAGATACAATTCTTGGGAGAATGCAGATCGTTACAGATACCTCAACGCGACCAAGACGATGTTGTTCCCAGTGTACTCCAATTCAACACTTCAGATGATTGAGATAGGACCTTTCAGAAATGACGTTGATACGTACACATTCGCCAATGGCAGCACATTCCCCATTTTGTATCTGAAAGAGTCTTTCCACTTCGATGCCAGACTAACTCAGGTGAATGGTAACCCTGTTGGAGGGAAATGCCTGAACGTCTATCTAGATCCCGAGACAAATACGAGACCATTCGCCACTGCCCGTACCAATGACGGTACAGGTTCAGTAGAGTGGTTCTCCGGCGACAAAGAAGACAATCCAAGTCAGCGCGGCGTAGATCCAAGTGGTGATCAGCTCGAGGGCTTCAGGACAGTTAGAATCGCATATGAGCCAACTCGATCAGTTCCGGGAGGGTGTCAGATCGAGACGGCCCCTGTGATTAACGGCTCTTTCGTAGACGTGGAGATTCTAGTTCAAAGCCGTGTGGACATACTACTCAGCCAGCAATGGGCACGTCCAGAAGGATATCAGGTTGGAGAAATAGTAGAAGGCTCAGTAGCAATCCTGAGAGATAGAATAGACCTTGCCGTCGAGGGGCAAACAGTTGTTTTCAACCAATTTTACAACAACGGATCAGGTTGGGAACTTTTCAAGGTCTACTTCACAACAACATCCGAGCAAGGAGTTGCTAACTTCAGCTTTGAATATACAGGCGAAGACCTCCCTGGCGAACAGTCAGCCAACCTTGGCGGACCTCGTGCAGTGAATGGTGAGTGGAGGATTGAAGTTGAGTTCCAAGGTGATTACCGATTCGTAAGCTCGGACTTAGACAACACTCCTAGAATCAGACTTGCCGATCCCGCAGAGGTGGACCAACAGAGCTTTTTCACAGCCAGAGTATTAACAATCCTCTCTCTAATTGCGGTATCCACGCTACTCCTCGCAGCATATATGTATAGGAACTACATTGAACGACGCCGAATTGAAATCCTGAGAGGGATCCTCACAGATTCTTTGTGGGCTCTACAAGGAAGAAACTCATACATTGAGACCATCTTCAATTGTTACAAGGATCTTGTCAAGTTCTTCAGGCAGAGAGGTGCCATGAAGAAGGTATACGAGACAACCAGGGAATTCGAACATGCGGTCAATCAGATGCTGGGAGGCATAGCACCTCCAGAGGATCTTTCAGAATTCTTTAGCATATTCGAAGAGGCTAGATATTCGGACCACGAAATTGGCGCAGACCAAAGAGATAGGGCGATAGTAGCACTTCAGAACATCATAGGTCATCTGTCCAAGTCACTCGGAGAGAGCATGTTGAGCCGAATCAGGTCGGAAGGAATTTCGATGTACGGTGCTTCTACCAAGGCAGGCACTTTTGTTGACTCTGAAGGCCAAGTGCGGATTGCAGGTACTGATGAGGGCTCTGAAGAGCAGGTCGGATTCAAAATCTGAGGCGTGCATATCGGGACACATCGCCCCATAGAAGGGTGTTGTTTCGCCCGTGGGGTTCTTAACAGGACCTGAGGTGCCCCGCCTACCCGAGAACGTCGAGGGAGTCATTATGAGTAGAAACAGTAAGAAGACCAATGATGCCTTAATCGCCTTAATTGGCGACCTGAAGGCACAGAGCAGGTCGACTGGTGCTGCATTGTGGCGAGACGTCGCACTAAGACTGGAGGCCAGTCGAAGTAATTGGGCCGAGCCAAATTTGAGCCGACTATCTAGAACCGCAGGGGAGAACGAGACAATTCTCGTCCCAGGCAAGCTTCTGGGTAGTGGTGATATCATTGGTTCCCCAAGCGTCGCCGCATACAGTGTAAGCGCCGGTGCCCGCTCTAAGATTGAAGCCGCAGGCGGACGAGTTATGTCGATCCGCGATCTGATGAACGACAACCCAAATGGAAAGGGGGTGAGAATTCTTGGCTGAAACAGGCACACTCGTTTTCGACGCTCAGGACAAAGTCTTGGGCCGTCTCGCTAGCCATGTTGCTAGGACACTATTGGTCACACGCCGAGAGGGCGATCCAAAGCGCGTTATCATCATCAACGCTGAGAAGGCCATAGTAACAGGTGCGAAAGACACAATTCTGGCTGATTATGATCGTAAGTACAAGCTAAACCATCCGAGGAAGGGTCCGTTCTTCCCTCGCATGCCCGACATGATCCTCAAGAGGACCGTTCGTGGCATGCTTCCATATCAGAAGAAGTCCAGCGGAAGACAGGCGGTCAAAGACCTCAGAGTCATGATTGGAACACCCACCAACCTCAAGGGAGAAGCACTCCCGGATGGACACGAATGGGGCGACACGAGCAAGATAGATCGCCCTCTCCCGGACCGATTTGTACGCCTCGGAGACATCAGCAAGCACTTGGGTGCGAAGACATCTCGTTGGAGTGATGTATGATGGCAAAGAAGCAGAAGAAGAAGACCGTGGAAACGAGCGGCAAGAGAAAAACAGCGGTTGCTCGCGCCACAGTCAGAGAAGGAAATGGAAGAATCAGAGTAAATTCAAAGCCAATCCACATAATAGAGCCAGAGTTGGCACGCAGGAAGGTGTTAGAGCCAGTGCAAATAGCCGAGGCAATGAATAGACTATCCACAGTTGATATCACAGTAGATGTGACTGGAGGAGGCATAATGGGTCAGGTCGACGCAATCCGAACTGCGATTGCTCGAGGGCTCGTACACTTCAATGACGGCGCTGTGGGCCTCGACGAAGAACTCCGTGATGAGTTTTTGAGATTC